>DAOMOU010000014.1:0-18750 GCA_035444525.1 Gammaproteobacteria bacterium
ACCGCAAAAAGACTTTACCGCGCTGGCCGGGAGTCAAGATACAAGCTCGCTCAGCACGTCCATGGCGTCCCACCCCCGCTGCCTTGTCGACAACGCCGGCGTCGACCGTTGCCTGGCTCGACGAGGTCGCCTTGGGGTTGGCCGACCACCGGCTGGCGCAGCGTTTGTCGCTGCCGTAGCGGGTGTGGGGTGTCATAGGCCGGCCGAGCGAGTTTTTCCTTGTCCGAGCGCAGGCCGGCCTATGGCGCCGCGCGCCCGCGGTCGACTGGCAACCGAAGGCCCCGCGCGCGGGCAAACGGAAATGGGTCTCTGACCCCGGTTTTTCAGGTCTTGGGCAGGGTGACGCCGCGCTGGCCCTGGTACTTGCCGCCGCGATCGGCGTACGAGACCTCGCATTCCTCGTCCGACTCCAGGAACAGCATCTGGGCCACGCCCTCGTTGGCGTAGATCTTGGCGGGCAGCGGCGTGGTGTTGGAGAACTCCAGGGTGACGTGGCCCTCCCACTCCGGCTCCAGCGGCGTGACGTTGACGATGATGCCGCAGCGCGCATAGGTGCTCTTGCCCAGGCAGATCGTCAGCACCTGGCGCGGGATGCGGAAATATTCCACGGTGCGCGCCAGCGCGAAGGAGTTCGGTGGGATGATGCAGACCGCGCCGCTGACGTCCACGAAACTCGACTCGTCAAAGGCCTTCGGATCGACCACCGCCGAGTTGATATTGGTGAAGATCTTGAAATCGGGCGCGCAGCGCACGTCGTAGCCGTAGCTGGACGTGCCGTAACTGACGACCTTGCGACCGTCCACTGCCCGGACCTGGCCGGGTTCGAAGGGCTCGATCATGCCGTGCTGCTCCGCCATGCGGCGGATCCAGCGATCAGACTTGATGCTCAATCAATCGTCCTCGAAGCTGATCGTCGGGAATTTCGCGCCCGGCAGCTCGCCGCCGGCCGCCAGCCGCGCGGACATGCGCCGTGCAATGTCCAGGTAGGCGCGTGCCGCCGGGCCATCCGGATCGGACACCACCGAAGGCTGACCGGCATCCGCTTCCTCGCGGATGTGGATGTCGAGCGGCAGGTTGCCGAGCAGCGGCACGCCGTATTGCTCCGCCATCCGCTCACCGCCGCCGGAGCCGAAGATGGGTTCCTGGTGGCCGCAATTCGAGCAGACGTGCAGGCTCATGTTCTCCACGATGCCGAGCACCGGCACCTTCACCTTCTCGAACATCCTGAGGCCCTTGCGGGCATCCAGCAGGGCGATGTCCTGCGGCGTGGTGACGATGACGGCGCCGCTGACCGGGACCCGCTGCGACAGGGTCAGCTGGATGTCGCCGGTACCGGGCGGCATGTCGACGATCAGGTAGTCGATGTCGCCCCAGTGGGTCTCGCCGAGCAGCTGCTGCAGGGCCTGGGTGACCATCGGCCCGCGCCAGATCATCGGCTGGTCCTCATCGATCAGGAAGCCGATCGACATGCAGGCGATGCCGAAGGCCTCCAGCGGGTGGATCCGCTTGCCGTCCGTGCTGGTCGGCCGGCGGCCCGACAGGCCGAGCATGCGCGGCTGGCTGGGGCCGTAGATGTCGGCGTCGAGGATACCCACCTTGGCGCCCTCGGAGGCCAGCGCCAGCGCCAGGTTCACCGCGGTCGTGGACTTGCCCACGCCGCCCTTGCCCGAGGCGACGGCGATGATGTTGCGAATGCCGGCCAGCGGGCTGAGGCCGGGCTGGACCGAGCGGGTCTCGACATCCCACTGGATCTCGACCTTGACCGAGCTCACCCCCGGCAGCGACCCCAGCAGTCCGGTGAACTCCGCCTGCAGCTCGCGCTCGTAGCGGTCGGCCGGGAAGCCCAGGCGCAGGACCACGCTGAGCACACCGCCCTTGAGCGCGAGGTCCTTGATCGCCCCGGCTGAGACCAGGTCCTGCTCGATGACAGGGTCGATCCGCTGCGCCAGCAGCGCGCGCGCGGTGTCAATGGTTGCCTCGGTCATGCCTCTCCCCGGGGGTGTCAAAAGTAGGCTCCAGGAGCCGCGCATTGTAGCCCATGCGCGGACCGGCGGCAGCGACTCTTGGACGGAAAACCGCGGTGCGTGTAACTTAGGGCGGATGTGGTCGGACCTCCCCCCTGACAACAGCCTTCTCGACCGACCGAGGGGACTGTCATGAGCCTGATCGGTGGCTTCGTTGCCGACCGCCTGGTTGCGGGCATTCGCGGCCCGGCGGACCTCGAGTCGGCGGCCGGCAAGAAGGCCATTGCGCGGCTGCGCAAGGTGGGCGGCCCGGCGGTGACCAAGCTGGTGGCGGAGCTCGAGAGTGCGGACAAGGAGCGCGCAGCGGCGCTGGCCCGCGTGCTCGGCACGCTGATTTCCGTGCGCACCCTGCCGGAGGCGGCCGACGCCCTGCGCCACACCAACGCCCGCGGACTGAAGGGTCTGGTCTGGGCGCTGTCCAACAGCAAGGACTACAACCCCAACAAGCTGCTCGACTACCTGTCCGAGGAAGGCATGCCGCGCGCGGCGGTGCTGGAGATCCTCGAGGCGCAGAAGGACCGGCTGGAGTTCCGGCCGGTGCTGAACCGCGCCTACCAGGTGGAAAGCACCGAAAAGGCGGCGCTGTTCAAGCTGCTCGGTGAAATGGCCGACGACGAGATGCTGCCGGAGCTCGTCAGCCGCCTGTCGGGCAAGGACGTCGCGGCCAAGGTGCACATCATGGACATCCTGTCGCGCTTCGACCGGCCCGAAGTGCGCCATGCCCTTACCGAGGAGCTCGGCAGCGACAACAAGCTGGTGCGCCAGACCGCGCTCGCCGCGCTCGGCCGCCTCGGCGGCGAGCTGGACATCGCCCGGCTGTGCAAGCTGCTGATGGACCCGGACATCAGCGTCCAGAATCGGGCCGTCGACGTCATCATCAAGCAGCGCCACCCGGACACGCTCAGGCATCTCGTCGAGGTGCTCAAGAGCGAGTCGGATTTTGCCCGCCGCGCCGCGGTCGAGGTACTCAACGAGATCGGCGACCAGGAATCCATCAAGGACCTGCTCAGCGCGCTGAGCGACGACGACTGGTGGGTGCGTGCGCGCGCCACCGACGCGCTTGCGCGGATCGGCGGCCCGCGAGTCATCGACGCGGTGCTCGGGCTGATCAACGACGAGGACGAAACCGTGCGGCGCTCGGCGGTGGAGATCCTGAACACCACCAAGGACGAGCGCGCCGTGCAGCACCTCATCAAGGCCACCACCGACCCCGACTGGTGGGTGCGGGAGCGGTCCGCCGACGCGCTCGCCGAAATCGGCGACGTGCGCGCGGTACCGGCGCTGATCAAGATGCTGGGAGGCGAGCCGCGCTCCGTGCCGGCGGCGGTCCGGGCGCTCGCCAAGCTGGCCGGCGGCGACGCCGTGGCCCACCTGAAGCCGCTGCTGGAGCACAAGGATCCGCAGGTTCGCGTCGAGGTGATGGCGGCGCTGGCGGAGACCGCCGATCCGTCGGCCGCGGAGTCCATCATCCAGCGCATCGCCAAGGAGGGTTCCTCCAAGGAGACGACCGTCAGCGAGGCGGCCGCCTCGGCGATCCAGCGGCTCAGCGAGCGGATGGGCACGGCCACCACCTCGGGGACGCTGGCGTCGGGCACGGGCGGAGCAGCAGCAGCAGCCTCGCTGGCCGACACCAAGGACCTGCGGGAATTGCTCAAGGCCGCGGCCCAGCAGTCCGACGCGCTGGACATCACCAAGCTCGAGCCCGGCGACACCATCGAGGGCCGCTACAAGTACATCCGCAAGATCGGCAAGGGCGCCTTCGGCACCGTGTTGCTGGTCGAGGACATGGTGGTGGACGAGCGGCTGGTGCTGAAGTTCCTGAACCCGGGCGTGGCGGCCGACGAGGAGATGATGAAGCGCTTCGTCCACGAGCTGCGCTACTCCCGCAAGATCACGCACCCGAACGTCATCCGCATCTACGACTTCATCGCGCTCGGCGGCCTGTACGCCATCTCGATGGAGTACTTCGCCTCGCACCCGTTGTCGGACGAGCTCAAGGACGAGAAGCCGCTGCCGCTGAAACGGACCCTGCAATACGGCATGGACATCGCCACGGGCATGCAGGTGGCCCACCAGGCGGGCGTCATCCATCGCGACCTCAAGCCGGCCAACGTGCTCATCAACGACGACAGCCTGGTGAAGGTCGTGGACTTCGGCGTGGCGGCCGCGCGCGCCAGCGGCGACACACAGCTCACCCGCACGGGCTTTGTGATAGGCTCGCCCAAGTACATGGCGCCGGAGCAGATTCTCGGCAAGAAGGTCGACGAGAAGGCCGACGTGTACAGCCTGGGCGTGATGCTTTACGAGATGCTGACCGGGTTCGCGCCCTACACGCGTGGAGACCACATGTCCGTGATGTACCAGCATGTGCAGGGCAAGGCCAAGCGGGTGCGCGAGCTGAACCCGAACGTCCCGCAGGAGCTGTCCGACCTGGTGGCGCGCTGCATGGCGGTGGACAAGAGCAAGCGCTACCCCTCGATGGACGAGCTGCGCCATGCGCTGGCGCCCTTCGTCGGCACGGAGACCTAGGCCCTGGCGAGAATAGACGCCTTCCTGCAGCTCGCCATGGCCCAGGGCTGCTCGGACATCCACCTTGCGGTCGGCGTGCCGCCGATGCTGCGCCTGCGCGGCGACCTGATGCCGATCAAGTTCCGCGACCTGTCGCCGTCCGAGCTGGAAAGTTACGTCAACGAGATCCTGACCCCGGCGCAGAAGAAGACCTTCAGCGGCGGGCACGATCTCGACTTTTCCTACGTCAGCGGCGACGGCGGGCGTTTTCGCGTCAACCTGTTCCGCAAGGACACCGGCCCGGGCGCCGTGTTTCGCTTCATCCCGGCCGAGGTGCCCACGCTGGAGTCGCTCGGGCTGCCGCCGATCATTCGCCAGCTGTGCGACTACCACCAGGGCATGGTGCTGGTGACGGGCGCCACCGGCACGGGCAAGTCCACCACCCTCGCCGCGATGATCGATTTCCTCAACTCGACGCGCAAGATGAACATCATCAGCCTCGAAGACCCGATCGAGTTCGTGCACAAGTGCAAGAATTCGCAGGTCGTGCAGCGCGAACTCGGCACTCACCTGACGAGTTTCTCGGCCGGCGTGCGCGCGGCGCTGCGCGAGGATCCGGACGTCATCCTGGTCGGCGAGATGCGCGACGCCGCGACCATCAGCATGGCAATGACCGCCGCGGAAACCGGGCACCTCGTGCTCGGCACGCTGCACACCACCGGTGCGGTCAAGACCATCGACCGGATCATCGACGCGCTGCCGGCGCAGCAACGCGAGATGACCAAGAGCTTCCTGTCGCAGAGCCTGGTGGCCGTGGTGACGCAGGTGCTGGTGAAGACCGCGGACGGGCAACGCCGCAAGGCCATTCACGAGATCCTGGTGCAGAACAAGGCCATCGCCAAGCTCATCATGAGCGACCAGACCCACCTGATTCCCTCGCAGCTGCAGACCGGCAAGGAGGCGGGCATGCAGCTGATGGACCAGGCGCTGCTGGAGGCCATCCAGCGGCGCGAGATCGACCCGGACGACGCCTATCGCTTCACCACCGACAAGAAGCAGTTCGCGCGCTTCGTCACCGACACCGGCATCCTGCCGAAACTGGACCTCGCGGAATGACCGGCACCAACCCCACGCTGACCCAACGCAACTCGCAACTGGTGGACCGGTTGCTGCGCGCCATGGTGGAGCGCGGCGGCTCGGACCTGCACCTGATCGCGGGCAATCCGCCCCGCTTCCGCCTGCATGGCGACCTCCAGGTGCTGGAGCAGACCTTCCTCGACCAGCAGGAACTGGCCCAGAACCTGCAGGCCATCGCCACACCGCTCGCGGTCGCGACTTTCGAGAAGGAAGAGCAGGCGGATTTCGCCTACATGATCCAGGGCGTGTCGCGATTCCGGGTCAACGTCTTCCGGCACCTCGGCGGCATGGGCGCCGTGATGCGGGCCATTCCCTCCGAAGCGGTCAGCCTGGAGTCGCTCAAGTTGCCGGAAGTCGTGCGCAGTCTTTGCCAGCACCGCCAGGGGATGATCCTGGTCACCGGCAAGACCGGCTCGGGCAAGTCCACGACCCTGGCGGCGATGATCAACGAGATCAACCTGCGTCGCAAAGGGCACATCATCACCATCGAGGACCCGATCGAATTCGTCCACCAGCGGCAGGGCTGCCTGATCAGCCAGCGCGAGGTGGGCAACCACACGCCGACCTTCTCCGAGGCGCTGATCTCGGCGCTGCGCGAGGACCCGGACGTCGTGCTGGTCGGCGAGTTGCGTGACCTCGAGACGATGAGCACGGCCATCACGGCCGCGGAAATGGGCATCCTGGTGATGGGCACCCTGCACACCAACGGCGCGGCCGCCACGGTGGACCGCATCGTGCATGCCTTCCCGCCGGAGAAGCAGCCGCACGTGCGCACCATGTTGTCCACCTCGCTGCGCGGTGTGATCTCGCAGCAGCTCTGCCGGCGCAAGACGGGTGACGGCCGGATCGCGGCGCTGGAGATCCTGATCAACACCCCGGCGGTGTCGAACCTGCTGCGCCAGGGCAAGCTGGACCAGCTCGAGACGGCCATGCAGTCCGGCGCTAACGTCGGCATGCGCACCATGGACTCGGCGCTGCAGGAGCTGCTGGACCGGCGCTTCATTACGCCGCGCGAGGCCTACGACAAGGCGCTGTCCAAGGATCGCTTCCGCAAGCTGGTCGAACAATCCGAGCCGCCGCCGCTGCGGGGCGGGGCCAAGCCTCCGGATATGGCATAATTTCGGGTTTGACGCCGCGTCCCGGCGGAAAGGCCCCATGAGCGAAAGCCGCGAAATCCTGGTCACCAGCGCCCTGCCCTACGCGAACGGGCCGCTGCATCTCGGCCACCTGGTGGAATACATCCAGACCGACATCTGGGTGCGTTTCCAGCGCATGCGCGGGCACCACTGCCTGTATGTCTGCGCCAGCGACGCGCACGGCACGCCGATCATGCTCAAGGCCCGCCAGGACGGCATCACGCCGGAGCAGCTGATCCGCGAGGTCCATGCCGGGCAGCTCGAGGACTTCGCCGGCTTCCACATCGCCTTCGACAACTACCACACCACGCATTCGCCGGAGAATCGCGCGCTGGTGGAGGAAATCTTCCACGCGCTGGAAGCCGCCGGGCACATCGAGACGCGCAGCATCCGCCAGTCCTACGACGAGCAGGAAGGCATGTTCCTGCCGGACCGTTTCGTGCGCGGCACCTGCCCCCGCTGCGGCGCCGCCGACCAGTACGGCGACAGCTGCGAGGTCTGCGGCGCCACCTACCGTCCGTCCGAGCTGCTGGAACCGGTCTCGGTGCTGTCCGGCACCCGCCCGGTGGAGCGGGAATCGGAGCACCTGTTCTTCCGCCTCGGCGACTTCGAGGACATGCTCAAGCGATGGATGAACGAGGGCCGCCTGCACGAATCCATGCGCAACAAGCTGGAGGAATGGTTCGAGGCCGGCCTGCAGGACTGGGACATCAGCCGTGATGCGCCCTATTTCGGCTTCGAGATTCCGGGCCGGCCGGGCAAGTACTTCTATGTCTGGCTGGACGCGCCGATCGGCTACATCGCCAGTTTCCGCCAGCTCTGCGACCGCCGTCCCGACCTCGACTTCGACGCCTGGTGGCGCCCCGGCGGCGACAAGGAGCTCTACCACTTCATCGGCAAGGACATCGTCTACTTCCACTCGCTGTTCTGGCCGGCGGTGCTGCACGGGTCCGGCTTCCGCACCCCGACCGCGGTGTTCGCGCACGGCTTCCTGACGGTGAACGGCGAGAAGATGTCCAAGTCGCGCGGCACCTTCATCCGGGCGCGTACCTGGCTGGAGCACCTCGACCCGGAGGCGTTGCGTTACTACTACGCGACCAAGCTGGGACCGGGCACCGAGGACATCGACCTCAACCTGCAGGACTTCGTGCAGCGCGTGAACTCGGACCTGGTCGGCAAGCTGGTCAATATCGCCAGCCGCTGTGCCGGCTTCATTCACCGCGTGGCGGACGGCCGGCTGGCTGCGACGCTGCCCGAGCCGGCCCTGCACCGGGAGATGGCGGCGGCCGGTCCCGCGATCGCCGAGTGCTTCGAGCAGCGCCGTTACGGCCAGGCCGTTCGCCAGGTCATGGCACTCGCCGACCGGGCCAACCAGTACATCGACCGCGAGAAGCCGTGGCAGATGGCCCGCGAGCCGGGGCGCGAGGCCGAGGTGCAGTCCGTCTGCACCCAGGGACTGAACGCCTTCCGTAGCCTGGTCACCTGGCTCAAGCCCGTGCTGCCGCGCCTGGCCGAGGCGGCCGAGCAGTTCCTGCAATGCCCGCCGCTGGCCTGGGACGATGCGGGCACGCCGCTGCTGGACCATCGCATCGGGCCGTTCGAACCGCTGATGCAGCGGGTCGATCCGGCCGCGGTGCAGGGACTGCTGGAGGCCTCGCGGGACAGCCTCGAGAAGAAGCCCGCGCCCGGGGCGGCCAGGGCTGCGCCCAAACAGGCGGAGGAACTCCCCGCCGAGATCGGCATCGAAGAGTTCATGAAAGTCGACCTGCGGGTCGCACGCATTCTCGAGGCCGACTACGTCGATGGCGCCGACAAGCTGCTCAAGCTGGTGCTGGACGTAGGCAATGGCCGGCGCCAGGTGTTCTCGGGCATCCGCTCCGCCTACCGCGCCGAGGACCTGCCCGGCAGGCTCACGGTGGTGGTGGCGAACCTCAAGCCGCGCCAGATGCGCTTCGGCCTGTCCGAAGGCATGGTGCTGGCGGCCGCGGGCGGCGACGGCATTTTCCTCGTCGCGCCGGACAGCGGCGCCGAGCCCGGCATGCGGGTCACCTGACACGGCGCGCTTTCGAACCAGGCGGGCATGAAAGAACTCGGACTCATCCTCGTGGCGACGGTGCTGGTGAACAACTTCGTGCTGGTGAAGTTTCTCGGCCTGTGCCCGTTCATGGGCGTGTCCCGCAAGCTCGAGACGGCCACCGGCATGGCGCTCGCCACGACCTTCGTGCTGACGCTGTCCTCGGTGTGCAGTTACCTGGTACAGGAGTGGCTGCTGGCGCCGCTGGGGCTGGAGTACCTGCGCACCATCGCCTTCATCCTGGTGATCGCCGGCGTGGTCCAGTTCACCGAGATGGTGGTGCACAAGACCAGCCCCCTGCTCTACCAGGTCCTTGGCATCTACCTGCCGCTGATCACCACCAATTGCGCCGTGCTGGGCGTGGCCCTGCTGAACGTGCAGGAGAGCCACGGCTTCCTCGAGTCCTTCGTGTACGGATTCGGCGCCGCGCTCGGTTTCTCCCTCGTGCTGGTGTTGTTTGCCGGCGTACGCGAGCGGGTGGCGGCCGCCGATGTGCCGGTGGCCTTCCGCGGCGCCTCCATCGCGCTGGTGACCGCCGGGCTGATGTCGCTTGCGTTCATGGGCTTCGCCGGCCTGGTGCGCGGTTGAGCGGGGCCGGGGCATGATTTCCGCAGTGGTCGTCATCGCCGGGCTCGCCACCCTGTTCGGGCTGGCGCTCGGTTTCGCCGCGGTGCGCTTCCGCACCGAGGGGGACCCGGTGACCGATCGGATCGACGCACTGCTGCCGCAGACCCAGTGCGGCCAGTGCAGCTTCGCCGGCTGCCGACCCTATGCGGAGGCGATCGCCGCCGGCGAGGCGGACATCAATCGCTGCCCGCCCGGCGGCGAGGCGACCATTCGCGCGCTGGCCGACCTGCTGGAGCGCGATCCCAAGCCGCTCGACCCGGAGAGCGGTGAAATCAGGCCGCGCACCGTCGCCGTGATCGACGAACCCCTCTGCATCGGCTGCACCCTGTGCATCCAGGCCTGCCCGGTGGACGCCATCCTCGGCGCCGGCAAGCAGATGCACACCGTGATCACCAGCGAATGCACCGGCTGCGAGCTGTGCGTGGCGCCCTGCCCGGTGGACTGCATCGCCATGGTCGAGGAACCGGTCACGCTCAAGACCTGGAAATGGCCGCGTCCCGACGACCCGGCGCAGCCGGCGGAGCGCCGGTGAGCAAGCCGCGTCTCTGGCATTTCCACGGCGGCCTGAAGCTCGATCCTCGCACCGCGAGGCCGGCATCCGTCCCGCTCGGCCAGGTGCCGGTGCCGGCGCGGCTGGTGCTGCCGCTGTCGCAGCACGTCGGCCAGCCCGCCGAACCGGTGGTGACGATCGGCGAGCGCGTCCTGAAGGGCCAGCCCGTCGCTCGTCCCAGCGGCTACATCGCCGCCAAGGTGCATGCCTCCAGCTCCGGCACGGTGGTGGAGATCGGCGACCATCCCGTGCCCCACCCGAGCGGCCTGTCGGCGCCCTGCATCGTCATCGAGACCGACGGCCTGGACGAGGCCTGGGAAGGTTACGAGCCGCTCGCCGAATTCGCGCAGCTCAACAGCAACGAACTGCGCGCGCGGGTGCGCGCCGCCGGCGTCGTCGGCCTTGGCGGCGCCGCCTTTCCCACCGCGGTGAAGCTGGGTTCGGGCACCGGGCTGAAGCTGCTTGTTCTCAACGCCTCTGAATGCGAGCCCTACATCTGCTGCGACGAGCTGTTGATCCGCGAGCGACCGGAGGAAGTTCTCACCGGGGCGCGGGTGCTGATGCGTGCGCTCGGCATCGATCGCTGCTGCATCGCCATCGAGGAAGACAAGCCGGAAGCGAAGCGTGTGCTGCTCGACGCCATCCAGGCCGCCGGCGAGACCCGCATCGAGGTGGTCGCCGTGCCGGCGGTCTATCCGGAAGGCGGCGAGCGCCAGCTCATCAAGGTGCTCACGGGCGAGGAAGTGCCGGCACGCGGCGTGCCGCCGGACATCGGCTACCTGTGCCAGAACGTCGGCACGGCGGCCGCCGTGGCGCGCGCCGTGGTGCGCGGCGAGCCGTTGATCTCGCGCATCGTCACGGTCACCGGCGCGGGTGTCGCCCGGCCGCAGAATGTCGAGGTGCGGCTCGGCACGCCGGTCGCGGACCTGGTGCGTGCCTGCGGCGGCTATACCGATGACGCCGCCTACCTGCTGATGGGTGGCGCGATGATGGGCTTTCCGCTGGCGGACGACACGCTGCCGGTCATCAAGGGTATGAACTGCGTGGTGGTCGCCTCGCGCGAGGAGATCCGGCCGCGCGCGCCGGCCATGCCCTGCATCCGCTGCGGCGAGTGCGCCGAGGTCTGCCCCGCCCAGCTCCTGCCGCAGCAGCTCTACTGGCACGCACGGGCCGGCGAGCTCGACCGGCTCGACGAGTATCACCTGTTCGACTGCATCGAGTGCGGCTGCTGCGATGTGGCGTGCCCGAGCCAGCTGCCGCTCACGCAGTACTTTCGCTACGCCAAGACCGAGCTGTGGTCACGCGGCCGGGACCGGGCCCGCTCGGACCTGGCCCGCGAGCGCTTCGAGGCCCGTCGCCAGCGGCTCGACGCGGAGCAGGAGGCCCGCAAGCGTCGTCTCGAGGAGAAGACCCGCGCCGCCGACCAGGCGCGCGGCGACGAGCAGGCGCGCAAGGCAATGATCGACGAGGCCCTGGAGCGGGTACAGGCACGACGCGAGCAGGACCAGGACGGACGCGCGGAGCGCGAGGAGTGAAGTTCGAGCGCACCGCGCCGCCGCACGTCAGGCCGGCCACCAGCGTCACACGGGTGATGGGCGAAGTGCTGCTGGCACTGGTGCCCGCGACCGTCGCATGGGTGTGGTTCTTCGGGCCGGGGCTGCTCTACAACATGGCGGTGGCCGCGGCCGTGGCGCTGGCCTGTGAAGCCGGCGTGCTGGCCTTGCGCCGGCGACCGGTGGGTCCGCAATTGCTCGACCTCAGCGCTCTGGTGACGGCCATGCTGCTGGCCTTCTGCCTGCCGCCGTTGACGCCCTGGTGGATCACCGCCACCGGCGCCGCGTTCGCCATCGTGTTCGCCAAGCAGCTCTACGGCGGGCTCGGCTACAACCCCTTCAACCCCGCCATGGCCGGCTATGTCGTGCTGCTGATCTCCTTCCCGGAGCAGATGACGCGCTGGCTGCCGCCGCTGGGCGACTCCCTCGGCCTGGCCGCCGCCTCGCTTGATCCCTGGCAGACGCTGCGTTTCACCTTGACCGGCCTGCTGCCGGACGGCCTGTCGTGGGATGCCGTCAGCGGTGCGACGCCGCTGGACGACCTGCGGACGCAGCTGTCGATGGCGCGCACGGTCGAGGAGGTGCGCGCGGGCGCGCTGTACGGCAGCCTCGGGGCACGCGGCTGGGAGTGGACCGCCAACTGGATCGCGCTGGGCGGGCTCTACCTGCTGTGGCGCAAGATCATTCGCTGGCAGATCCCGGTCGCGGTGATCCTCGGCGTGTGCGTACCCGCCGCGTTCTTCTGGCTCATCGACCCGGGCGCCCATCCGCCGCCGACCTTCCACCTGTTCAGCGGCGCCACCCTGCTGTGCGCCTTCTTCATCGCCACCGACCCGGTCTCAGCCGCCACCAGCCGCTCGGGCAGGCTGGTCTACGGCTTCGGCATCGGCGTGCTGATCTTCGTCGTCCGCAGCTGGGGCGGATATCCCGACGGCGTCGCCTTCGCCGTCTTGCTGATGAACATGGCGGTGCCGGCCATCGATCATTTCACGCGGCCAAGGACCTATGGGCATGCGGGCTGAGATCGTCCGCAGCATGTTGCGCGCCGCCGGCATCCTGGCGGGCTTCGCCGTCTTCGGCGCCCTGCTCGTCGCCGTCACCTGGGACTCGACCGAGGAACGCATCGCCGCGAACGAGCGCGCCTTCCTGCTGCGCAGTCTCGCGGACGTGCTGCCGGACGACGGCTACGACAATGCCGTCCACGAGGACGTCGTCATGGTCACGGACGCCGCGCTGCTGGGCACGTCGGCGCCGCTCAGCGTCTATCGCGCCCGGCTGCGCAACCGGCCGGTGGCGCTGGTGCTGACCCCGGTCGCGCCCGGCGGCTACAGCGGGCCGATCAAGCTGCTGGTCGGCGTACTCGCCGACGGCACGGTCAGCGGTGTGCGCGTCGTCGCACACCGGGAAACGCCCGGCCTGGGCGACAAGATCGAGCTCGAGCGAGACGACTGGATCCTTGATTTCGACGGGCGCCGCATCGGCCAGCCCCCGCGTGAACGCTGGGCGGTGCGCCGCGACGACGGCGTGTTCGACCAGTTCACGGGCGCCACCATTACGGCGCGCGCCGTGGTCACGGCCGTGCGTGACGCACTGCTATACTTCGAGGCCCATCGCGACGAGCTGTTCGCGGCGCCGGCCGGCGCGACACTGGCGCCGCCGGCGCAACGTGACGACGAGGACGAGCAATGAGCGTGACCCCCGCGGAAGTGGTGCGCACCGGGCTGTGGACCAACAATGCCGGCCTGGTCCAGCTGCTCGGGCTGTGCCCGCTGCTGGCGGTCAGCACCAGCCTGGTGAACGGCCTGGGGCTGGGGCTCGCGACCACGCTGGTGCTGGTCGCCTCCAACCTGACGGTGTCGATGATCCGCGAATTCGTGCGGCCGGAAATCCGCATACCGGTGTTCGTACTGGTGATCGCATCCTTCGTGACCGCGGTCGAGCTCACCATGAACGCCTGGTTCCATGAGCTGTACCGCGTGCTGGGCATCTTCATTCCGCTGATCGTCACCAATTGCGCCATCATCGGCCGTGCCGAGGCTTTCGCCTCGCGCCAGCCGCCGGGCCTTGCCGCGCTGGACGGCCTGTCGATGGGTGTCGGCTTCACCGGCGTGCTGGTCACGCTGGGCGCGGCGCGCGAGCTGATCGGCCAGGGCACGCTGTTCGCCGGCGCCCACATGATGTTCGGTGAGGGCGCCCGCGCGATCGAGCTGCAGTTCGCCGACGGCGGCTTCCTGCTCGCGCTGCTGCCGCCGGGCGCCTTTCTCGGGCTCGGCCTGATGGTGGCGGCGAAGAACTTCCTCGATGCGCGTCTCGAGCGCCGTCCCGCGCCGGCGCCGGCGACGCCTGCGGCGGCGGCCGGCGAGACGGCCTGAGGCCCGGGCGCATCGTGAACAACACCAGGCGTCGGGAACTGTACGAGCGTCTCCGGGCGGCCAACCCGGCGCCCACCACGGAGCTGAACTACCGCAGCCCCTTTGAGCTGCTGGTGGCCGTGGTGTTGTCGGCACAGGCGACCGACAAGAGCGTGAACCTCGCGACCGCGAAGCTGTTCCCGGTCGCCAATACGCCGACCAAGATCCTCGCGCTCGGCGAGCAGGGCCTGAAGCGCTACATCAGCTCGATCGGGCTCTACAACGCCAAGGCGAAGAACATCGTCGCGCTGTGCCGGATTCTCATCGACACGCACGGCGGCGAGGTGCCGCGCGAGCGCGAGGCGCTCGAGGCCCTGCCCGGCGTCGGCCGCAAGACCGCCAACGTGGTGCTCAACACGGCATTCGGCGAACCGCTGATCGCCGTCGACACCCACATTTTCCGCGTCGCCAACCGCACCGGGCTGGCGCCGGGCAAGACGGTGCGCGCGGTCGAGGACCGGCTGGCCCGCGTGACGCCCGCCGAGTTCATGAAGGACGCCCACCACTGGCTGATCCTGCACGGACGCTACGTGTGCAAGGCGCGCAAGCCCGACTGCCCGGCCTGCGTGATCGCCGACCTGTGCGATTACCGCCACAAGACGCCGGGCGCGCCGCCATCGCTGCCCCTGAAAAAGCCCGTCGCTCGCCGGAGCCGCCGTGCTGCTGCCGAATGACCGGGAAGGCCTGCGCGCCTTGTACCTCGAGGCCTGGCGCAAGCGTTGCGAAGGCTTGCCGGCCGAACCGCTGGAGCACCAGGTCGCCGACGTGATCGAGCAGCACCCCGAGTACCACGCACTGCTCGGCAGGGACGGCGATGCGCTGGACCGCGACTGGACGCCCGAGCACGGCGAGAGCAACCCGTTCCTGCACATGGGCCTGCACCTCGCGCTGCGCGAGCAGGTCGCCACGGACCGGCCGGCCGGGATCGCCGCGCTGCACCGCCGGCTCGCCGCCCGGCACGGCGAGCACGAGGCCGAGCACCGCATGGCGGAGTGCCTCGCAGAGGCGCTGTGGCGCGCCCAACGTAACAATTCGCTGCCCGACGAGGTCTCCTACCTGGAGGCCCTGCACCGCATCGGGCCCTGAAGCGGCGCGCCATGGGCAAGGCGAATCAGGAGCGGACGGACATGCAGGACCACTACCCGGTCAGCGGGGTCGGGCTCGGCCTCAGGCGCAGCATGATGGACGAGCTCATGGCGGACCCGCCGTGGGGCGTGGATTTCATGGAGGTGGCGCCCGAGAACTGGATCGGCGTCGGCGGCTCGCTGGGCCGCAAGTTCTGCTGGTTCACCGACCGCTTTCCTTTCGTGACCCACGGCCTGTCTTTGTCGCTCGGCGGGCCGGCGCCGCTTGACGAGCGTTTCCTCGAGCAGGCGCGCGGCTTCCTGGACGCGCACGGCATCCGCTTCTACACCGAGCATCTCTCCTACACCGGCGATGAGGGACACCTCTACGACCTGCTGCCGATTCCCTTCACCGAGGAGGCGGTGCGCCACGTGGCCGGCCGCGTCCGCCGCGCCATGGAGATCCTCGAGCGGCCGATTGCGGTTGAAAACGTGTCGTACTACGCCGCGCCCGGCCGGGAACTGGACGAAGTCCGCTTTCTCGAGGCCGTGCTCGAGGAGGCCGACTGCGGCCTGCTGCTGGACGTCAACAACGTCTACGTCAATTCGATCAACCACGGCTACGATGCGGACGAGTTCATCGCCGCCCTGCCCGCCGAGCGGATCGTGTACCTGCACGTGGCGGGCCACTACGTCGAGGCCGAGGACCTGCGGGTGGACACGCATGGCGCGGACGTCGCGGATCCGGTGTGGGCGCTGCTCGACCGCACCTACGCGCGCTTCGGCCCGGTTCCCACGCTGCTCGAGCGCGACTTCAACATCCCGCCGATGGCCACGCTGAACCGCGAGCTCGACATCATCCGCGGCTTGCAGCGCAGGTACGACAGCGACACGCCGGCGCAGGATGGCGCGCATGGCTGAGTTCGATCGCCTGCGGCGTGCGCAGCTCGAATTCGCCGCGCATATCCGCGACCCGCAGCACGCGCCGGCCCCGCCCGGCATCGAGGATCGCCGCATGGCGATCTACCGCGAACTGTTCTTCAACAATGTCCGCGACCTGCTCGGGCGCAGCTTCCCGGTGCTGCGCGCACTGCTCGGGCCGACCGGCTGGGAAACCCTGGTACGCGACTGGCTGGTGCGCCACCGCGCGCAGACGCCGCTGTTTCTCGAGCTGCCGCGGGAGTTTCTCGCCTACCTGCAGGAGGAACGCGAGCCACCCGTGGGCGATCCCCCGTTCATGACCGAGCTGGCGCATTACGAGTGGGTGGAGCTGGCGCTGTCCATCGACGAGCGCGAGCCGGAGCTGCCCGGCGTGGACGAAGGTGGCGACCTGCTCGCAGGCCGGCCCGCGCTCTCGCCGCTGGCATGGTCGCTGGCCTACGCCTGGCCCGTGCACCGCATCTCGCCCGAATTCCGGCCCACCGAGCCACCGGCGGAACCGACCCGGCTGGTGGTCTACCGGGACCGTCGCGACCAGGTCGGCTTTCTCGAAATCAACCTGGTGACGGCGCGGCTGCTGGAGCTGCTGGCCGGCGAAGCGGGTCCGCGTCCGACCGGGCGCGAGTGCCTGCTCAGGATCGCCGCTGAACTGGGCCACCCGGCGCCCGACGCGGTGGTGGCGGCCGGCACCGCGTTGCTGGCCGACCTGCGGGCGCGCGACGTCGTGCTCGGCGTGCTCGAGGAACGCGACTGAGACCCGCCGGTCATGTGGCTATAATCGGCCGGTCTCACCGTCCCGCCCCCGGAGTCCGCATGGACGCTGCACACTGATGACCAGGGCTCGCCACCATCCGGGCGCCGGCGCGCTGCGGGAGCGGCTGTTCAGCATCATCTTCCGTGCCGACACCCCGGCCGGCCAGTGGTTCGACATCGCGCTGATCGCCGCCGTGCTGCTCAGTGTCAGCGTGGTGATGATGGCCACGGTCGAGAGCCTCGACGCAAAGTACGGCCGGCTGTTCTACGCGGTGGAATGGTTCTTCACCGTGTTGTTCACCATCGAGTACGGCCTGCGGCTGTATTGCGTGAAACACCCGAAGCGCTACGCCAGGAGCTTCTTCGGCGTCGTGGACCTGCTGTCCGTGCTGCCGACGTACCTCGGGCTGATCCTCACCGGCACCGCGCCGATGCTGGTGATCCGTGTGCTGCGCATCCTGCGGCTGTTCAAGATCATGCACATGGACCGCTACGTCGGCGAAGCCAATATCCTGCTCGAGGCGCTGGTCGCGAGCTGGCGCAAGACGCTGGTATTCGTCTATGCGGTGCTGACGCTGGTGGTGATCTTCGGCACGCTCATGTATTTCATCGAGGGCGCGCCCGCCGGCTTCACCAGCATCCCGCAAGGCATGTACTGGGCCGTCGTCACGCTCACCACGGTCGGCTACGGCGACGTCACGCCGCTGACCACGCTCGGCAAGGTGATCGCGTCGCTGATCATGATCACCGGCTACGGCATCATCGCGGTGCCCATGGGCATCTATTTCTCCGAGTTCACCCAGGCGAGCAAGCGCCGCGGCAGAACCCGCAGCTGTCCGTCCTGCAAGCTCAAGGGGCACGAGACGGACGCGGTCCATTGCCGCGCCTGCGGCGCGCCGCTCGACGGGGAGAAGGCCTGATGTGCCAGGCTGCGCCCGGTGTACCGGCCGGAGGGGCCTTGCCATGCCGCGGCGCATAGTCGTCGGCCTCAACGCCGTGATCTTCGCCGTGCGCGACGACGAAGCGCGCGTGCTGACGGTCGACATGCCGACGCCGGCCGGTGGCGCGGAGCCCGGCGACGACGGTGCCGCGGCGCGCGAACGGGTCGCCCTGCCCTCCGGGCCATTCGATCCCGCCCGCGACCGGACGCTGGAACTCGGCCTGCGCGCCTGGGTGCGCGAGCAGACCGGCCGTGATCTCGGCTACGTCGAGCAGCTGTATACCTTCGGCGACGAGGGCCGCGATCCGCGCGAGCACGCCGGCGGGCCGCGCATGCTGTCCATCGCCTATCTCGCGCTGACCCAGGACCTGGCCGCCGCCCATACCGGCGGGCAATGGATCAGCTGCTATCGCTTCCTGCCCTGGGAGGACTGGCGGACCGGCCGCCCGGCGGTGCTGGACCAGATTGCCGCCTCGCTGGACGGCTGGGCGGCCAGGGCCCGCTCGGCGGCAGAGCGGGAGCGGCGCGCCGGGCGCATCGAGATCTGTTTCGGGCTGGGCGGCGCCGGCTGGGACGGCTACCGGGTGCTGGAACGCTACGAGTTGCTGTACGAGGCACAGCTGACGCATGAGTCCTGGCTGGACCGCGGCCGCCGGCCACCCGCCACCGCCCGATTGTTCGGCAAGCCCATGGCACATGACCACCGGCGCATCCTGGCCACCGGCCTGGCGCGCCTGCGCGGCAAGCTGCGTTACCGGCCGCTGGTGTTCGAGCTCATCGACGAGCACTTCACGCTCGCCCGCCTGCAGCACGTGGTCGAGGCGCTGTCCGGCCTGCGGCTGCACAAGCAGAATTTCCGCCGGCTGGTGGAGAGCGGCGGCCTGGTGGAGAAGACCGGCCGCATCGAGACCCGTACCGGCGGCCGGCCCGCCGAGCTGTTCCGCTTCCGGCGCGAGGGCCTGCGCGAACGCCGCGCCCCCGGCGTCGGCGCCCTCTCCCCCCGCCGGACCTGAATTGGGGACATTCCCCAATTC
>DAOMOU010000015.1:0-18103 GCA_035444525.1 Gammaproteobacteria bacterium
TGAAAAAGGCCCGCAGGCCTCGCCAGATCAAGGACTAGACCTTTTCCTTGATGCGCGCGGCCTTGCCGGTGCGATCACGCAGGTAGTAGAGCTTGGCGCGACGCACGTCGCCACGGCGCTTGACCTGGATCTCGGCGATCGCCGGGCTGTAGGTCTGGAAGACCCGCTCGACCCCCTCGCCGTGCGAGATCTTGCGGACGGTGAACGCGGAATTCAGCCCGCGATTGCGCCGCGCGATGCACACACCTTCGAACGCCTGCAGGCGCTCACGGTTGCCTTCCTTGACCTTGACCTGCACGACGACGGTATCGCCGGGCGAAAAGTCAGGGACTTCGCGCTGCATCTGCTCTTTGTCCAGTTCTTCGATGATGTTGCTCATATCGCTCACCCGCGCCCAAGCTATCCCAGTTTCAGTCCGTGCCGCCGGTTGCCCGTGCGGCGATGTATTCATCCAGCAGCTGCCGCTCTTCGGCGCTCAGCTCCCGTCCGGCCAGCAGTTCCGGCCGTATCGTCCATGTCCGTCCCAGCGACTGCGCCAGGCGCCAGCGCCTGATCGCCTCGTGGTCGCCCGACAGCAGCACCGGCGGCACCCGCAAGCCCTCGACCACCTCGGGCCGCGTGTAGTGCGGGCAGTCCAGCAGCCCCTTGCTGAACGAGTCCTCCAGCGCGGAATTCTCGTCGCCCAGCACGCCCGGCACCAGCCGCGCGACTGCATCGACCACCAGCATCGCAGGGAGTTCGCCCCCGCTCAACACGTAGTCGCCGATCGTCAGCGTCTCGTCCGCCTCCATGCGGACCACCCGCTCGTCAATTCCCTCGTAGCGCCCCGCCACCAGCAGCAGCCCCGGCAGGTTCCGGTATTCCCCGGCCACCGCCTGGCTGAATACCCGCCCCTGCGGCGACAGGAACACCGTCCGGCTGCCCGCCGGCAGCTTCGCCCTGGCAGCGCGGATGGCGCTGCGCAGCGGCTCCACTTTCATCACCATCCCCGGACCACCGCCATAGGGCCGGTCGTCCACGGTGCGGTGCACGTCCGTGGCGAACTCCCGCGGATCGGTGGTGCCGAGCCGCAACCGTCCGCGCTCCACGGCGCGCCCCACCACTCCGAAGCGGCCGACCAGGCCGACCAGCTCCGGAAACAGCGTCACGACCTCGAAGTGCATGACGCCTTCCTCAAAATTCCGGGTCCCAGTCGACGACGATACGCCCGCCGGCCAGGTCCACTTCGCTCACGTACTGCCCCGGCACGAAGGGCAGCAAGCGCTCCCGTTCGCCCACCACCACCATGACGTCGTTCGCCCCGGTGGCCATCATGTGATCGACCCGGCCCAGCGCCACGCCGCCGGTCGTCACCACTTCCAGTCCGACCAGGTCGGCCCAGTAGTACTCGCCCTCCGCCGCCGGCGGCAAGCGCTCCCTGGCGACCGCCAGTTCCGCGCCCACCAGCAACGCCGCCTGGTCGCGATCCGCGCAGCCCTCGAAGCGCACCACCAGCGACTCGCCCTGTACCCGGCCCTCCGCCAGCCGGACCGATTCCCAGCGTCCGCCCCGGCCCAGTTCGAGGTCCCGGTAGTCGAGCAGGTTGTCGGTCGGGTCGGTGAACGACCAGAGCCGGACCCAGCCACGCACCCCGTAGAGGCCGCCGACCTTGCCCAGGACCACCCGTCGTTGACCGGTCATGATCCCCGCCCCGGCGCGCGGACGCGCCGCGGAAAGCCTCAGGCCGCCTTCTTCTCGAACTGCTTGATCAGGCTCGCAACCCGCTCGGACGGCTGCGCGCCGTGCCCGAGCCAGTAGTTTACGCGCTCGAGGTCAAGCCGCAGGCCCTCTTCCTTGCCCGTCGCGATCGGGTTGAAAAAGCCCAGCCGCTCGATGTAGCGACCGTCGCGCCGGTTGCGGCTGTCGGTCACCACCACGTGGTAGAAGGGCCGCTTCTTCGCGCCGCCCCGCGTCAGACGAATCGTCACCATGAGTCCGGATTTCCTCGTTCGTGCTGGACGTGGCGCGCAAACCAGCCACGCGCCACGGCGCGACCACCCTCCGGCGGCCGCAGGTAAACCGGGCATTTTACTGGAATCTGGCCCAATGGGAAGGGCCCCGCGGCCTGGCCGTCAGCCGAGGCCTGGCGGCAGGCGGCCCTTCATGGTGCGCATCATCCTGGCCATGCCGCCCTTGCTGAACTTCTTCATCATCTTCTGCATCTGCGCGTGCTGCTTCAGCAGGCGGTTGACCTCCTGGACCTGGACCCCCGCCCCGGCGGCGATGCGCCGCTTCCTGGAGCCGTCGATGATTGCCGGGTGGCGCCGCTCCTTCGGCGTCATCGAGTCGATCACCGCGGCCTGGCGGCGCATTTCGCGCTCGCCCGTCTTCGAATCCACCCTGGCCGGCATGGCATTGCCGGGCAGCTTGTCGAGCAGCCCCGCGAGCCCGCCCATCTGTTGCATCTGGCGAATCTGGTCGCGCAGGTCCTGCAGGTTGAAGCCCTGGCCCTTGGACAGTTTGCGTGCCAGCTTGTCGGCCTGGTCGCGGTCCACCTTGTGCTGGACCTCTTCCACCAGCGACACCACGTCGCCCATGCCCAGGATCCGGGACGCCAGGCGCTCCGGATGAAACGGCTCCAGCGCCGTGGTCTTTTCGCCGGCGCCGATGAACTTGATGGGCTTGCCGGTCACCTGGCGAACCGACAGCGCCACGCCGCCGCGCGCATCGCCGTCCGTCTTGGTGAGGATCACGCCGGTCAGTGCCAGCGCCGCGCCGAAGGCCCGGGCGGCGTTGACCGCGTCCTGGCCGGCCATGCTGTCGACCACGAACAGCGTCTCGACCGGGTTCACGGCGGCGTGAATGCGGCCCGCCTCGGCCATCATCCCTTCGTCGACGTGCAGGCGTCCCGCCGTGTCGATGATGAGCACGTCGCACAGCTCGCGCCGCGCGGCCTCGACCGCACGCTGCGCGATGGCGACGGGATCCTCGCCGGCGTCGCTGGGACAGAACACCGCGCCCACCTCGCCCGCCAGCCGCTCGAGCTGCAGGATGGCGGCCGGCCGGTGCACGTCGGCGCTCACCAGCATCACCTTGCGCTTGTCGCGTTCCGCCAGCCGCCTGGCCAGCTTGGCGGCGGTGGTGGTCTTGCCGGCGCCCTGCAGGCCCGCCAGCATCACGATCGCCGGCGGTTGGGCGCGCAGGTTCAGCGCCTCGTTGGCCGAACCCATGGTGCGCACCAGCTCGTCATGGATGATCTTGATGAAGGCCTGCCCCGGGGTCAGGCTCTTCGCCACCTCGGCGCCCAACGCCCGGGCGCGGGTGCGCTCGATGAAATCCTTGACTACGGGCAAGGCGACGTCGGCCTCGAGCAGCGCCATGCGCACCTGGCGCAGGGTGTCGCGGATGTTGTCCTCGGTGATGCGGCCGCGCCCCTTGAGGGCATCGCCGGCGCGGGACAGACGGTCGCTCAGGTTCTCGAACATCGCTCTTGGGGCGCTCTGGGACTGGCCGGGGGTGCGGATTATACCCGTGGTCGGCGCCGCTTCGGCTTTCCCCGTTTCTAAACCGCCGTGGCGCTGTGTCAGAATGCGGCTTTAGCCTGGTGGCCGAGCCTCGCCTGATGATGCCGATAGTCGTTTTCGTTCTCTACCTGGCGTCCGGAACGCTGCTGTTGAGAAAGCAGCTGGCGGACGCCCCCGGCGCGAACATGACCACGGGCATCGGCCCGGCGTTGCTGGCGGGGGCCGCGGGCCTTGCGCTGCACTCGCTGGCGCTCGCCGGGCTGATCAGCGAGCGCGGCGGCCCGGAGCTATCGATCGGCGGCGTGCTGTCGCTGGTGGCCTGGCTGCTGGCGTTGTTCGCCCTGCTGGCCGCATTGAAGCCGCGCTTCGTCGGCCTTGCGGCCGTGCTGCTGCCCGCGGCCGGGCTGGCCGCCCTCGCGGCACTGTTACCGGATCCCGTGGCCGCGCGCGGCGGGGCCCCGGACTGGGGTATCCATGCGCATGTAACGCTTTCCATCCTGGCCTACAGCCTGCTGAGCCTGGGCGCCGGCCTGGCAATCCTGTTCCTGTACCGCGAGCGCACCCTGCGGCGCCGGCAGCTGAACGCATGGACGCGAATTCTCCCACCGCTCGAGTCGTTGGAGAGCGCGCTGTTCACGGCGCTGGTCGCGGGATTCTCGCTGCTCACCCTGGCGCTGTTCAGCGGGCTGATGTTCCTGGAGGACATCTTCGCCCAGCACCTGTTGCACAAGACGGTGCTCTCGATCGTCGCCTGGGGCGTGTTTGCCGTCCTGCTGTTCGGCCGCTTGCGGCTGGGCTGGCGTGGCCGCCAGGCCGTCCACTGGGTGCTGGCGGGCTACGGGCTGCTGGCGCTTAGCTATTTCGGCAGCCGCATCGTGCTGGAGTTCATCCTCGGCCGCCAGTGGGGGTAGGAGGGAAGACCCGCCTTGAATGACGTTCCGCTAGGCACGCTGTTTTCGCTGCTCGGCGTGCTGCTGGTGCTGTCAGCGTTCTTCTCGGGCACCGAGACGGCGCTGATGAGCATCAACCGTTACCGGCTGCGCCACCGCGCCCGCCAGGGGTCGCGGCCGGCCAAGCTCGCGGAGGCGCTCCTGAAGCGCCCGGACCGTCTCATCGGCCTGATCCTGCTGGGCAACAACTTCGTCAACATTTTCGCCTCCTCGCTGGTGACCGTGATCGCCCTGCGGATCGGCGGCGAGGGCGCCATCGCCATCGGCGCCGGGCTCCTCACGCTGGTGATCCTGATCTTCTCAGAGGTCGCGCCCAAGACGCTGGCCGCCCTGCACCCGGAGCGCCTCGCGCTGCCCGCCGCGCTGGTCTATTACCCGCTGCTGAAGGTGACCTACCCGATCGTCTGGCTGGTGAACCTGATGGCCAACGGCGTCCTCCGGCTGCTCGGCATCCGGGCGGAGCAGACGCAGGGCCATGCCTTGTCGCACGAGGAACTGCGCACCGTGGTCAACGAGGCCGGGGCGCTGATCCCCAAGCGGCACCAGCGCATGCTGATCAGCGTGCTGGAGCTGCAGGACGTCAGCGTCGACGACATCATGATCCCGCGCAACGAGATCGACGGCCTCGATCTCGAGGACGACTGGGACGACCTGCTGGAGCAGATCGCCGAGAGCCAGCACACGCGCCTGCCGGTCTACCGAGGCGACCTGGATCACGTCGTGGGCATCCTCCACCTGCGCAGCATCATGAGCGAACTGGCGGATGACGAACTCACCCGTGAGCACCTGGCCGCGAAAGCGCTGGAGCCCTATTTCGTACCTGAAGGCACCTCACTGCACACCCAGCTGCTCAACTTTCAGCGCGCCAAGCGGCGCCTTGCGCTGGTGGTGGACGAGTATGGCGACATCCAGGGACTCGTGACGCTGGACGACATACTCGAGGAGATCGTCGGCGAATTCACCACCGATCCGGCCGACATCTATCGCGACGTGCAGCAGGAAGCCGACGGCAGTTTCATGGTCAGCGGCGGCGCGAACATCCGCGAGCTCAACCGCATGATGGGCTGGCGGCTGCCTACCGACGGCCCGAAGACCCTCAACGGCCTGATCGTGGAGCGACTCGAGACCATTCCGGAAGCCGGCTCCCAGCTGCAGCTGTCGGGCTACCAGCTCGAGGTCGTGCAGACCGCCGACAACGCGGTCCGCTCTGTGCGGCTGCGCCCGCCGCCCCGGGCCGTCGCGCCGGTCGCCTAGCCGAAGGCCGCCTCGATGGCCTCGCTGAGTCGCTTCACCCTGACCACCTCGATTCCCGCGAGCCGGCCGCGGGGCGCGTTCGCCGCCGGTACGACGGCGCGCTTGAAGCCGTGCTTGGCGGCCTCGCGCAGCCGTTCTTCCCCATAGGGCACCGGCCGGATCTCACCCGCCAGTCCGACTTCCCCGAACGACACCAGCCCGCCGGGCAGTGGCCGGTCCCGCAGGCTGCCCAGCGCCGCCAGCAACACCGGCAGGTCGGCTGCCGTTTCCATGATGCGCACGCCGCCGACGACGTTGACGAACACGTCCTGGTCGTAGGTCACGATGCCGGCATGGCGATGCATCACCGCCAGCAACAGCGCCAGGCGAGTCGAGTCGAGACCCACCGAGACGCGTCGCGGATGGCCGGAACGGGTTTCGTCCACCAGCGCCTGCACCTCGACGAGCAGCGGCCGGCTGCCCTCCCGCGCCACCATGACGGCGCTGCCCGAAACGTTCCCATCGTGCCCCGACAGGAAGATCGAGGACGGATTCGGCACCTCGCGCAAGCCCTGCTCGGTCATCGCGAACACGCCGATCTCGTTGGCCGCGCCAAAGCGGTTTTTGACGGCGCGGATGATGCGGAAGCGGCTGCCTACGTCGCTCTCGAAATACAGCACGGTATCCACCATGTGCTCCAGCACCCGGGGCCCCGCGATGGCGCCGTCCTTGGTCACGTGCCCGACCAGGAACACGGCGGTGCCGCCCTGCTTGGCGTAGCGCACCAGCCGGGCCGAGCTCTCCCGGAGCTGGGCCACCGCGCCCGGGGCCGACTGCAGGGCGTCAGTGTGCATGGTCTGGATCGAGTCGACCACCAGCACGCGCGGCTTGACCGTTTCGGCCTGGGCCAGCAGCCGTTCGATGTTCGTCTCGGCCAGCAGCTGGAGGCCACCGGCCTGCATGCCGATGCGCCGCGCGCGCATGCCCACCTGGCGCAGCGACTCCTCGCCGGTCACGTACAGCGCCGGCAGCTCCCCCGCCAGGCGCACCGCGGCCTGCAACAGCAGCGTGGACTTGCCGATGCCCGGATCGCCCCCGATCAGGGTCGCCGAACCCGGCACCAGGCCGCCGCCGAGCACCCGGTCGAGCTCGCCGATGCCGGTCGGCCAGCGCGCCTCGACTTCGGCCTCGACCTCGGAGATCAGGCGCGGCGCGTCACCCGCCCAGCCGACCGCGCGGACCCGCGGCGCCTCGCGGCTCTCCTCGAGCGTGTTCCAGCGCCCGCAGTCGGGGCACTGGCCCACCCACTTCGGGCTGGTGCCGCCGCACTCGTTGCAGACGAACATCGTCCTGGCCTTGGCCATCGAATCTCCCGCGGGCTCCGCGACCCCGGCACGGTACACAGGGGGACGCAGCGCCGGCAAGCGCAACTCGCGGCGTGCCCATTAATGTGATGCCCTGCTCGGACTTGTGGCGAGGGTGCATTAAGCTGTTCAATTGCGGGTTAGTGCGCTGCGGAAAAGTTTTTCAATGAGTCTGAAGGGCAAGATTCGCTACTTCGAGTTCACCCATACCGGCCGGGTTCGCGAGCACAACGAGGACGCCGTGTTCGCCGACATGGACGTCGGGCTGATGGTGCTGGCCGACGGCATGGGCGGGTACAACGCCGGCGAAGTGGCGGCCGAGCTGGCGATCAAGACCGTCGTCGACATGGTCCGGGCCGGCGTGGAGCGCGAGACCCGCACCTCGGTGGACGACAGCAGCGGCCTGATGCGGCAGAGCATCGTGCTGCGCAACGCCATCATCCGCGCCAACAAGATCATCTGGCAGACCGCGCAGACCCAGCCGCAATGCCGGGGCATGGGCACGACCATCGTCGCCTGCCTGTTCCACGACGACCGCGTGTCGATCGCCCACGTCGGCGACTCGCGCGTCTACCGGCTGCGCAAGAACCGCTTCGAACAGCTGACCCTCGACCACTCGCTGATGCAGGAGCTGGTCGACCGGGGCTTTTTTTCCCACGAGGAGGCCCTGCGCTCGGCCAACCGGAACTACGTGACCCGGGCGCTGGGCGTCGAGCCGACCGTCGACGCCGAGGTCCAGGAGGAGACCGTCAAGCCCGACGACGTCTACGTGCTGTGCTCGGATGGGCTGTCCGACATGGTGGAAGAGGAAGACATTCATTTAACTATCAGTACCTTTAGTGCTAATCTGCAGACCGGGGGTGAGCAATTGATCCAGCTCGCCAACGCCAACGGGGGGCGGGACAACGTGTCGGTGTGTCTCGCCCAGGTGGTTGAGTCCTTCGCCGAGGCCCGCGGCCTCGTCGGCCGCCTCAAAGGCTGGTTCGGTTAGTAATTGGGGTAGACATGGCCCGGATGATCTTGAGCCTGAATGGCCAGACGCTTGCCGAGTACAACCTCAGCAAGGAACGCTATACGGTCGGCCGGCTGCCGGACAACGACATCCGCATCGACAATCCGGCGGTCAGCGGCCACCACTCGCTGATCATCAACATCCTCAACGACTCGTTCCTCGAGGACCTCAACAGCACCAACGGCACCTACGTCAACGGCAAGCTGATCAAGAAGCATGCGCTGGCCAACGGCGACGTCGTCACCATCGGCCATCACCAGCTGCGCTTCGTGGATTCCGGCGTGGACGACAGCCAGCAGGAGTTCGAGAAGACCATGGTCATCTCGACCAGCAAGCGCGAGATGGAGCGGCTGCAGGCCCTGGCCGGCGAGCACGTGGACGACGAGGCTGCGCCGCCGCCGCTGCTGCCAGGTTCCCCGGCCCGCCTGCAGGTGCTGACGGGCGCCTTCGCGGGCCGCGAACTGGTGCTGAAGAAGCCGCTCACGACGCTCGGCCGCCCGGGCATCCAGGTGGTCGCGATCACGCGGCGCGGCGAGACCTATTCCATGGTGACCGTGGAGCGGGGCCAGCGGGGCAACCCGCCGATGGTCAACGGCGAAGCCGTCGGCTCCGGCGCGCGGCGGCTGAACGACAACGACGTGCTCGAGATCGCCGGCGTCAAAATGGGCTTCTTCGTCAATTGAAGCCCGGGGGCGCCGCCGTGCTCACGTCATGGTGACGCCGACGCGCTGGGTCACCCCGCAGAGCAGCTCGTAGGGAATGGTGCCGGCCATCCGCGCCAGCTCCTCCACCGGCAGTCCCGCGCCCCACAGCATGACCTCGTCGCCGACGCGCACCTCGGGTACCAGCGTCACGTCCACCGCGATCATGTCCATGGAGATGCGCCCCGCCAGCGGGGTGCGTCGGCCCCGCACCAGCACCGGCGTGCCGCTGCCCAGCTGGCGCGGATAGCCGTCGCCGTAGCCGATCGCGGCGATGGCCAGCCGGCTGTCTTCACGGGCGGTCCAGACACCGCCATAACCGACCCGCTCGCCGCGGCGCACCGTACGCAATGCGATCACGGTGCTCATCAGCTGCATGGCCGGCCGCAGCGCCAGGTCGGCGCCGACCTGGTCGGCGAACGGCGACACGCCGTAGAGCATGATTCCCGGCCGCACCCAGTCGGCATGGCTGTCGGGCCGCCACAGCAGCCCGGCCGAGTTCGCCACGCTGCGCTCGCCCGGCAGCTCGCCCAGCGCTTCGGCGAAGCGGCGCAACTGGGCGTCGGTCACTTCCGCATCGCGTTCGTCGGCACAGGCCAGGTGCGTCATCAGGCGCGGCTGTGGAACGACGGCGGGACAGGCTGCCAGCCGCCGCAGCGCGGTGCGAGCCTCCGCGGGCGGGAAGCCCAGCCGGTTCATGCCGGTGTCCAGTTTCAGCCAGGCTTCGATCGGGCGCGACAGCTCGGCGGCCTCGAGCATGGCGAGCTGTTCCGGCGAGTGCACCACCAGCTGCAGCCCGAGCGAGGCCGCCAGCGGCAGTTGCGCGGCGCCCAGCACCCCTTCGAGCAGGACGACGGGATTCTGCAGTCCCGCCTCGCGCAGCGCGACGGCCTCCTCGACGCGGGCGACGGCGAAGGCGTCCGCCTCGCGCAGCGCGCGTGCCGTGCCGACCAGGCCGTGGCCGTAGGCGTTGGCCTTGATGACCGCCATCACGCGGGTGCGCGGCGCCAGGCGCCGGACGGTCGCGAGGTTGTGTTGCAGGGCCGCGGCGTCGACCGTGGCGCGGGCGGCTCGGGTCACGCGTCGGTCACCCGAAAGGGCCGCTGCCGTATGCGTCGGGCATGAAATTCTCGAACTTGGTGTACTCGCCGAGGAAGGTGAGCTGCACGTCGCCGATCGGCCCGTTGCGCTGCTTGGAGATGATCACGTCGGCGATGCCCTTGCGCGGCGTGTCCTTGTTGTAGACCTCCTCGCGGAAAATGAACGCGATCAGGTCGGCGTCCTGCTCGATGGCCCCGGATTCGCGCAGGTCCGACATGACCGGGCGCTTGTCGGTGCGCTGCTCGACCGAGCGATTCAGCTGCGAGAGAGTGATGACCGGGACTTCCAGTTCGCGCGCCAGCGCTTTCAGGGAGCGCGAGATCTCGGAGATCTCGGTGGCGCGGTTCTCGGCGCTGCCGTGCACCTGCATGAGCTGCAGGTAGTCCACCACGATCAGGTCGAGGCCGTGCTCGCGTTTCAGGCGGCGTGCACGGGCGCGCAATTCCGTGGGGTTCAGCGCCGGGGTGTCGTCGATGAACACCCGCGCCTTGGACATCACCGAGACCGCGGAATTGATCCGGCTCCAGTCCTCGTCCGAGAAACGGCCACGCCTGAGGTTCGACTGGTTGACCCGGCCCAGCGAGGAAATCATGCGGAACGACAGCTGCTCGGCGGACATTTCCATGCTGAAAATGGCCACCGACGCGCCCGCCCCGATGGCGGCGTGCTCGGCGATATTCATCGCGAAACTGGTCTTGCCCATCGATGGGCGGCCGGCAACGATCACCAGGTCGCCCGGGTGCAGGCCGGCGGTCATGCTGTCGAAGTCCTTGAAGCCGGTCCCCAGCCCGGTGACGTCGCCCTGGTTCTTCTGCAGCTCGTCGAGCCGGTCGATGGTGGCGCCGAGGATGCGCTTCAGCGGCTGGAAGCCGGAGCCGCGCCGCTTGCCCTGCTCGGCGATCTCGAACACCTGGCGCTCCGCCTCGTCCACCAGTTGGCTCGCATCGCGACCTTCCGGCTGGTAGGCGCTGGTGGCGATCTCGCCGCCGATGCGGATCAACTCGCGCAGCATGGCGCGCTCGCGGACGATGGCGGCGTAGGCCCGGATGTTGGCGGCGCTGGGCGTCTCGCGCGCCAGCTGCCCGAGGTACGCCAGGCCGCCGGCGTGTTCCAGGTCGCCCTGGCGGTCGAGCAGCTCGGACACGGTGACTGCGTCGGAGGGCTCGCCGCGCTCGGCCAGCGTACCGATGGCCTTGAAGATCAGTCGATGGTCGCGGCGGTAGAAATCCGTGTCGGCCACCGCGTCGGCGATGGTGTCCCAGGCGCTGTTGTCGAGCATGAGCCCGCCCAGCACCGCCTGCTCGGCCTCGACCGAGTGCGGCGGGACGCGCAGCGCCTCGGGGCTGCGCGCGGGGAAAACCGATTCAGGCGTGCCGACCAACGCGCTCTACCTGGCAGGGGGCGGAATGACCGCCACCATAGCACAGCAAAATGGTCGCGGAGCCAGCGCCCCGCGACGCCCGGAAATCATTCCTCGGCTTCGACCGTGACGGTGATCGGGACCGACACTTCGGCGTGCAGATGGACTTCCACCTCGTGCTCGCCGACCGTGCGCAGCGGCCCCTCGGCGAGGCGCAGCTCGCTGCGCTCGATGGTCACGCCGGCGAGCTCGGCCGCCTCGGCGATGTCCACCGGGCCGATCGACCCGAACAGCTTGCCCTCGGAGCCCACCTTGGCCTTGATGACCAGCTTGAGCCCGTCGATCTTCTCGGCGCGCGCCTTGGCTTCCGTGATGACCGCGGCCGCCTTCGCCTCGAGTTCGGCGCGCCGCTCCTCGAACGCGGCAATGTTCTCCGGGGTAGCACGCGTCGCCTTGCCCTGCGGCAACAGGTAGTTGCGCGCGTAGCCCGGCTTCACCTTGACCTTGTCGCCGATGCCGCCGAGATTCTCGACCTTGTCCAGCAGAATGACTTCCATCTTCCTCGCCCTCGTTGCTCCCCGGCCCGAACCCGGGAATTAAGTGATCAAACCTTGCCTGCGGCCTTGCGCCTCAGGTCCATGAAAGTGTCCGCCATGCCGTAAAAGGCGAAGCCGACCAATGTCCACGGCGACAGGAACACCAGCGCCGTCCAGCCCGCGAACAGCCACGCCCGATGCATGCCCTTGATTCGCACCAGGCCGTGCATCACCGCAATACCCTGCAGCAGCAGCGCCGCTCCCAGCGGCAACGCCACCGGGCCCGCCACCGCCTGCCCGCCGGCCAGCACTCCGACGGTCGCCAGCGCGCCCACGCCGCCCACCACCGGCCCGAGCTGCAGGGCGCGAAACGCCTCGCCGAAGGCGCCCGGCTGCGCCAGGCCCGCCCGCAGCCACATGGCGATGAACATCCCGCCCAGCGAAACCAGCAGCAGCGACGCGGCAATGATGCCCGGCAGCAGCGCCAGCAGGCGCTCGGCCATCAGTGCCGCGTCCGTGCCCGTCTGCGCCGCCAGCGGCGCGACCATCTCCGTCACCAGCCCGACCCAGGGCTCGCCCTGCGTCGGCGCCATCAGCGACCAGCCACCGGCCAGCACCCCCGCGCCGGTGGTCGCCACGCGGGCCGCGGCGGACAGCGAGCCGGTGCTGATCAACAGCTGCGTCACCGCCAGCGTGGGCGCCCAGATCGTCACCGCCGAAAGCACGCCCGCGACCGGATGCGCCCCCGACAAAGCAGCCACCACCGCCAGCAAGGCGGCCGCGATCCCGCCCGCCAGCCAGGCGGACGCCGCGCCCCGCTGCAACGCCACCAGCGCCAGCACCGCACAGCTTGCGGGCGCCAGCAGCGGCAACAGCACGAGGCCGGCCGCCATCAACGCGGCGCGATAGTCGCGTTCCGTGATCCAGCGGGCGAACTCCAGCATGCGGCAGCCCCAGCACACCCTGCGAGGGGTGCGTGGGCGACACCGACCGTCAGTGACGGTCGGTGTACGGCAGCAATGCCAGGAAACGCGCGCGCTTGATGGCGACCGCGAGCTGGCGCTGGTAGTTCGAGTTCGTCCCGGTGATCCGGCTCGGGACGATCTTGCCCGTCTCGGTCACGTAGGCCTTCAGGGTGGCGAGATCCTTGTAGTCGATCTCGACGACCTTGTCTGCCGTGAAGCGGCAGAACTTTCTCCTGCGAATGAATCGGGACATGTTCCTGCTACTCCTCAGTCCTGGGACGCGCGGCGGCGGGACGGCCTGGCGTCTTCGTCGCGGTCGTCGTCGTCCGAATCGTCGTCGTCGTCATCGTCACGGCCGCGGCGCGAGCGCCCTTCGCGCTCATCCTCCGGCTTGGCCATCGGCGACGGCTCGGTGACGGCCTCGTCCCTGGCGATCACCAGGTGGCGCAGGACGGCGTCGTTGAAGCGGAATGCGCCGGTGAGCTCGTCCAGGGTCGCCTTGCTGCACTCGATGTTGAGCAGGACGTAATGGGCCTTGTGGACCTTCTGGATGGGGAAGGCAAGCTGGCGCCGGCCCCAGTCTTCCTGGCGGTGGATGGTGCCCCCGTCGCCCTCGATCATCCCGCGGTAGCGCTCGATCATGGCAGGGACCTGTTCACTCTGGTCCGGGTGGACCAGGAACACGATTTCGTAGTGCCGCATGTCATCTCCCTTCGGATTGAGTCAGCCTCCCACCCGGCATCGGCGGTGAGGCAGGGAATCGCCCGGGCACCATGCCCGCGCGAAGCCGCGTATCGTAACGGATTCAGACGCCGCGGCGCAATTGGGACCGCAGCCTGGGGCTCGGCCGGCCCGCGCCCGGGCTGGTCGCCTAGCGCGGGCTGTCGTCCACGAGCTCGAGCGGAAACAAGTTCGCGCGTCCGTCGACCACCAGCTCCGGGCAGGGCGCCGGGTCGCAGGCCGTCACAATAAGCCTGGCGCGCAGCTGCTCGCAGCCCATGTTGAAGGTCTCCATGAGGAAGTTGTGCATGATCTCGGCCCGGTGAGGCTCGCCGCGGCCGGGCTTGCCGACGGGCGATGCATCAGGCACCTCGACACTCAGGCCCTCGTACATCGAAATAACGATCCAGTCGTCCTGGCTGGGCATTTCGAACTCGAGGTCCAGCTCGATCTGGCGCCGGGCGATTTCAGGCGGATAGCCCGCCTCAAGGCGAAAAAAGCACCTGTCGGCATCGGGTTGATGTTCGCCGGTCACGCTGAACGAGACCTCCTCGGCCGGTGCAGCTGCAGTCGTTGCCGGCATTTCGCCTCGCGTCATACTCGGCAGATTGGCACAACCCGCGCTGAGCAAGGCACAGGCGCACGCCGCGCCGACAGAGTGAAGATTCGAATTCATGCTGAGTTCCTTGTGCGGGTACGACGATTGCCCTCAGCACGTTTAACGCGGAACCGCCCTGCAATCCGCCAGGCCAGGTGGCCCGCCCTGCGGCTACCCCGGTCGCCGGGCGAGCGCCAGGTAGAGCAGCGCCCCGGCGGCCACCGAGACGTTCAGGCTCGCCACGCTGCCCTTCATCGGCAGGCTGACCAGCAGGTCGCAGGTCTCGCGGGTCAGGCGCCGCAGCCCGCCGCCCTCGCCCCCAAGCACCAGCGCGAGCGGCCCCGCCAGGTCGGCCGCAAACGCCGACGGCGCCCCGGCCTCGGCGCCGACCAGCCAGATCCCGCGCGCCTTGAGGCTGCGCAGGCAGCGCGCCAGGTTGACCACGCGCACCAGCGGCACGGTCTCGGCGGCGCCGGCCGCCGCCTTGCGGGCCGCCGGGGTCAGGCCGACGGCCCGGTCCCGCGGGATGACCACGGCGTGGGCGCCGGCGGCGTCCGCGGTGCGCAGGCAGGCGCCAAGGTTTTGCGGGTCCTGCACGCCGTCGAGCACCAGCAGCAGGGGCGGCCCCTCGATCCGGTCGAGCAGCGTCTCGAGGTCGTTCTCGTCCAGCGGCGCCGCCTCGGCCAGCCGCGCCACCACGCCCTGGTGGGCGCCGCCGCCGGCCATGCCGTCCAGCGTGTCGCGGCGCACTTGCTGGCAGGTGATGCCCTGCTCCCGCGCCAGCGCCACTACTTCCGCCATGCGGTCGTCCACCCGGCCGCCCAGCACCCACATCTCAAGCACCCGCTCCGGGGCGCGCGCCAGCGCCTCGCGCACGGCATGCAGGCCCCACACCAGCTGCGGCGCGCTCATCGCGAGCGCGCCTTGCGGCCGCGGCGGCCCTTGACCACCTGCGGTTCGTCATCGACCAGCTCGAAGTCGATCTTCTTGTCCTCCAGGCTGACGCGCAGAAGGCGCACGCGCAGCCGGTCGCTGAGGCGGAACACCCGCCCGGTGTGCTCGCCGATGAGCCGGTGGTGGACCGCGTCGCGCTGGTAGTAGTCGCCGCCCAGCGAACTGATGTGCACCAGCCCGTCGATCTGGAACTCGGGAATCTGCACGAACAGGCCGAAATCCACGACCCCCGTGACCATCACGTCGAACTCCTCGCCGACGCGCTCCAGCATGAACTCGCACTTCAGCCAGTCCATGGCGTCGCGGGTGGCCTCGTCGGCGCGCCGCTCGGTGGCCGAGCAATGCCGTCCCAGCCCCTCCATTTCCTGCTTGCCGTGCACGAAGTCCGCCGGCTTGCCGCCGCGCGCCAGGTGGCGGATGGCGCGATGCACCAGCAGGTCGGGATAGCGGCGGATCGGCGAGGTGAAGTGCGCGTAGCGCTCCAGCGCCAGGCCGAAGTGGCCGATGTTGTCCGGCTGGTAGGCCGCGGCGCTCATGGAACGGAGGATCACCGTCTCGATCAGGTCGGCGTCCGGCCGGCCCGCGACCTCGTTCACAAGCGCGGACAGGTGCTTCGGCTCCAGCCGCTCGCGCGTGGGCAGCGCCAGGCCGAAGGCGCCGAGGAATTCCTTGAGCGCACCGAGCTTCTCCTCCTCGGGCGGCGCGTGCACGCGGTACAGCGTCGGAATCTTGTGCTTCTCGAGGTGGCGCGCCGCCTCCACGTTGGCCGCGATCATGCACTCCTCGATGATCCGGTGGGCGTCGTTGCGATGGCGCGGCTCGACGCGTGCCACGTGCCCCTTGGGGTCGAACACCATCGCCACCTCGGGCAGGTCGAAGTCCACCGCGCCGCGGCGGGCACGCGCCTTCGCCAGCGCCCGCCAGACCGCGTGCAGGTGCTCGAGCTGCGGCAGCAGCTTCGCATGGCGGCGCCGCAGCCCGGGATCGCCCTCGACCAGGATGCCGGCGACCTCGTCGTAGGTGAGGCGCGCCGCCGAGCGCATCAGGCCCTCGTAGAAGCGCGCGCTGCTGACCTTGCCGCCCGACCCCACGCGCATGTCGCACACCATGCACAGCCGGTCCACGTCCGGGTTCAGCGAGCACAACCCGTTGGACAGCGTCTCGGGCAGCATCGGGATGACCTTGCGCGGGAAGTACACCGAGGTGCCGCGCTCGCGCGCCTCCAGGTCCAGCGCGCCGCCCGCCGGCACGTAGGTCGACACGTCGGCGATGGCCACGATCAGTCGCCAGCCCGAACCGTCCGGCTCGCACCACACCGCGTCATCGAAATCCTTGGCGTCGGCGCCGTCGATGGTCACCAGCGGCAGCTCGCGCAAGTCTTCGCGATTGCGCTTGGCCGACGGCCGCACCTTGTCGCCCCACGCCTCGGCCTCGGCCACGGCTTCTTCGGGCCAGCGAAACGGCAAGCCATGGGCGCGCATGGCGATCTCGGTCTCGATGCCCGGCCCGCCCGCCTCGCCGAGGTTCTCGATGACCCGGCCGATCGGCTGGGTATCGCGGCTGGGCGGCTCGGTGAGCTCCACCACCACGATGTCGCCGGGCTTGACCCCCTTGGCGCCGGCCGGCGGGATGGCAACGCTCTGGCTGAAGCGGCGGTTGTCCGGAATCACGAAACCGATACCGCTCTCGCGCACGTAACGACCCACGATCTCGCGGGTGTTGCGCGCCAGCACCTCGACCAGCTTGCCCTCCGCGCGGCCACGCTCGTCGGTGCGCGCGATGCGCACCGCCACCTTGTCGCCGTGCATGACCTCGCGCATCTCGCGCGGCGAGAGAAAAATGTCGTCGCCGCCGGCATCCGGCGTGACGAAGCCGTAGCCGTCGCGATGACCGGTCACGATACCGGTCACCAGGCCGATGTGGCCGACCAGGCAGTAGTGCCCGCGCCGGTTGGCGATGATCTGGCCGTCGCGGATCATCGCCCGCAGCCGGTTGCCCAGCGCGCCGCGCACCTCGGGATCGTCGATGCGCAGCGCGTTGAACAGGGCCTTCGGCTCGAGCGGCCGGCCGGCGGCTTCGAGCGCCGCCAGCACCTGCTCACGCGAGGGGATGGCGACGCGGTGCCGCCCCTGCTCGGGCTGGTCACGACGCGACTTGACCGACGTGCCGCCACGCCTTCCGGAATGTTTCATGCAAGCCCCTGGAAGCAATTTGGGAAATCGGCGCGGGAACCCTCCCGGCCGCGTTGACAAGGATACACGCCGGCCGTATTCTGCGCGTCCCGTTCGGGCAGGGTCCTCCTGTCCGTGCCTCGTGCCGAGGTGGCGGAATTGGTAGACGCGCTGGCTTCAGGTGCCAGTGGGGGTAACCCCGTGGAGGTTCAAGTCCTCTCCTCGGCACCACATACTTCGCCACAGGTATTTCAGGGTCACTAGCGGCGCTTTATGCTGCCCGGATGATCGTCAGGCCCGCCCTCTCCGACTGCATACGCATGGCCGCAATATCGGTCGGCGTGGCCACGATCGCTCTTCTCTTCCCGTTCGCCCTGGGCATCGTGCTCACTGGCATTCCGCTCGCGGGCATCCTCAAGCTGCTTGGGATCCTGGCGGCAATTTTCGCTACGGTATCGCTGGTCGCAGGGTGCGTCATGTACTGGCTATTCGCCCGGGACGCCTGGTCTCTCGATTCGCAGGGCGTCTCCGGGTTGGACAAGAGCCGGACGAAGCGGCGCATCGGCTGGGGACAGATTGACGCGGTCGTGCTTGGCGAAGCTGAGTCTGATCCACCCGATGTTACGCGGCTGGTGATCCAGGCCAGGAGCAGCAGAACGGAGATCGTGGCGCGTGTGGTCGGCACGAAACTCCCTGAGATCTTCGGCGAAGTTATCAAGCACGCGGGACCGGAGCACCCGCTTGCAAACTGGTTCAGGCCGGGTGCGCTGGAAAACGTAAGGCGCGAGCTAATCGCCTTGCCTACGACCGGCTCACGCACAGTGGTGATCGCCATCTGGGTCCTTGTGCTTGGGTGGGCGCTCGGCTTTCAGTTCTGGCTGTTGCCAATATCACAGGCCCTGGAAGGCATGCCCGATTGCGAGGCGGCGAACTGG
>DAOMOU010000016.1:0-17776 GCA_035444525.1 Gammaproteobacteria bacterium
CTCCGCCTGGCTGCCGTGCACCACGATCACCGGCGGGTTGCGGCCGCCCTGGTGAGCATAGCGCAGCTTGATGCGCCGGCCCTTCGACAGCGGCGGCTGGTGCGCGCTGACGGCGTCCTGCAGGATCCGCGTCAGCTCGGGCGTCGGCAGGTCGCGGTGGGCGGCGGCATGACTCGCCGCGACCAGCGCGAACAGGTCGCCGACGCCGGTGCCGTGCAGCGCCGAGATGAACTGGATGGGCGCGTAGTCCACGAACGGCAGCTTCAGGTCCAGCTGGCGGCGCACCGTGTCGCGCTGGTCAGGCGGCAGGCCGTCCCACTTGTTGACGGCGATCACCATCGCGCGGCCGCGCTCGGCGGCCAGTCCCAGCAGGCTGGCATCCTGGTCGGTGATCCCGTCGCGCGCGTCCAGCACGGCGATCACCACCGACGCGGCGTCGATGGCGCCGAGCGTCTTGATGATGCTGAATTTCTCGACGGCGTCAGCCACCCGGGAGCGGCGCCGCACGCCGGCCGTGTCGACCAGCGTGTAGCGCTGGCCGTCGCGCTCGAACGGGACTTCCACGGCGTCGCGCGTGGTGCCGGGCAGGTCGTAGGCCACCAGCCGGTCCTCGCCGATCATGCGATTGATGAGCGTCGACTTGCCGACGTTCGGCCGGCCGATCACGGCGACGCGGATCGTCTCCTCGGCGCGCTCGGGCACGTCGCTCTCGTCGGGACCCGGGAAGGGCGCGAGCACGGCGTCCATCAGCGCCCGCACGTTGTCGCCGTGGGCCGAGGAGATCACCGACGGCTCGCCCATGCCGAGCCGGTGAAACTCCGCCACGACCATCGCCGGCGACTGGCCCTCGGCCTTGTTGACCACCAGCGTCACCGGGCGGCCGCGCCTGCGGAGCAGGGTCGCGACCTGCTCGTCGCCGGCCGTCAGGCCTTCCCGCGCATCCACCATGAACAGCACGACGTCGGCCTCGTCGAGCGCGCGCAGCGTCTGGCGCGCCATCAGGCCGTCAAGCTCGTCCTTGGTACCCGTCAGCCCGCCGGTGTCCACCACGATGTAGGGCACCGGCCCGACGCGCCCGAAACCATACTGTCGATCCCGCGTCAGGCCGGGCAGGTCGGCCACCAGCGCGTCGCGCGTGCGCGTCAGGAAATTGAACAGGGTCGACTTGCCGACATTCGGCCTGCCGACCAGGGCGACGACGGGAATCATGGGCGCGAGGCCTCAGCCCCGTGGCCCCGCGCGCAGGGCGTACACCCGGTCGTCCTCGTCCTGGACGATGAGCAGCTCGCCGCCGCTGACCGGCGCCGTGACGATGGCCGCCTTGCCGGCGCGGTAGCGCGCCTGGATGGCGCCGGTGAAGGCGTCCAGCCAGTGGAGCCAGCCCTCGAAGTCCCCTACCACGACGCTCTGCCCGACCGGCGTCGGCGCCGTCAGCCGCCGCATCCGCAACGCGCCCTGGCGCCACAACTCCGCGCCGCTGGAGCGGTTCAGGGCGACCACCTCGCCGTCGGCGGCCGCCACGTAGACGCTGGTCCAGTCGAGGCTCAGGCCGTTGTAGCTCGACATCTCGGCGGTCCAGAGGATCTGGCCTGACTCGATCGCCAGGTTCGCCAGCCGGCCGCCGTAGCTCACCGCGTACAGGTCCTGGCCGATGACCTGCGGGGTGGCGTCGACGTCCGCCAGGCGCTCGATCTCGGTGCGGCCGCGGCCGACGGCGATGACGTTCTCCCACTGCGCCTCGCCGTCCTGCAGCAGGTAGGCGCCGATGCGCCCGGTGTCGAAACCCGTCACCACGACGTTGCCGGCAATGGTCGGCGCCGACGTCCCGCGCAGCGTCAGGCGCGGCGGCTGCTGTTCCACCATCCACAATTCGCGGCCGTCGGCGGCCGACAGGCCGTGCAGCCGGCCGTCCACGGTGCGCACCACGACCACCGTCGGCGAGACGGCCGGCGGTGCGAGCACCTCGCCGGCCAGCTGTGAGCGCCAGCGCTCGGCGCCGTCGTCCATGGCGAGCGCGACCAGCATCCCGCCGGTGCCGCCCACCAGCACGAGACCGTGCCCGACCGTCGGACCCGCCGACAGTGCCAGCTCGGTCCGCACCGTCCACTGGCTACGGCCCGTCTCGAGGTCCAGCGCATGCACGCGACCGTTGCGGCCCGCCGCATAGACGCGCCCCCCCTCGACCGCGGGACGCAGTGCGAGGTTGAGCAACTCCGAGCCCGAGCCGACCCGCGTGTCCCAGGCCTTGCGCACCGTCAGCACGGGCTCGATGTCGGTGAGCTCCGCCGGCGGCTCGATCGGCTCCTCCTTGCTGCCGAAGATGCCGCAGCCGCCCAGCACGAGCGGCAGGAGCATCGTCCACAGGACTGCCTGTTTCGGGCTCAGGCTCACGAAGCGTCGCCTGCCGCGCCGTCTGCGAGTGCCTCGAGCTTGAGCCGCACGAATTCCTCGTCGATGATGCCGCTGAAGGCGGCCGCCTTGCCGAGCGCCTCGCGATAGGCCTCCCGCGCGCCGGCATCGTCGCCGCCCGCCGCGAGGGCGTCGCCCTCGAGCTCCAGCAAGGCCGCGGCAAACGGACCCGCGTCCACCCCGCGCACCAGCTGCAGCGCCCGCTCCCGCTCGCCTTGTGCCAGCAGCAGGCGCGCGACGCGCAAGCGCGCCACCAGCTTGAGCTGCGGATCCTTGGCATCGGCCATCACCTGCTCCAGCTGCGTGATCGCGCCGGCCACCTCGCCGGCGCGCACCGAGGCCGCGGCCAGCGCCAGCCGGCCGTGCTGCAGGTAGGGTGAGCCCGCGTGCCCGGCCGCCAGCTGCTCGACGCCGACGCGCGCTTCCTCGACGCGCCCTTCGATGGCGGCGTCGGCCACCACCGAATAGATCGCGGAGGCCTGCTCGGCGCGCTCCAGCTGGTAGTTCTGCCACCAGTTCCAGCCGGCCAGCGCCAGGATGCCGCCGCCCACGCCGACGATGATCCAGGCGCCGTTTTCCTTCCACCACTGGCGGATCTTGTCGACCTGTTCGCGTTCAGAAAGAAACTCGTCCACTGCTTCACTCCGTCGCCGCACCGCGCTGGCGGGCGTCCCGATTCAAGGTGTTACTGTCAGTCGCGTTCCGCCGCGACACACTCCGTCAGACGCGCCTGCAGCGCCTCGCGTTCCATGGCCACCTGCTCGTCCTGGCTGCGCAGGGGCTTGACGAGCACGCGGCCGGCGGCAAGCTCCTCGTCGCCCAGGATCAATGCGAGCGTCGCGCCGCTCTTGTCGGCGCGCTTCATGGCCGATTTCAGGGAGCCCCCGCCGCAATGGGTCAGCACGCGCAGCCCCGGCAGCGCATCGCGCAGCGCCTCCGCCAGCGCCAGTGCCGCGGCCTGCGCCGCATGGCCCACCGGCACGAGATAGGCGTGCGCCGCGGGCGGCGCCGGAGCATGATCCTGCACCAGTTCCACCAGCCGTTCCATGCCGAGCGCCCAGCCGATGGCCGGCGTCGCACGGCCGCCGAGCTGCTCGACGAGCGCGTCGTAGCGTCCGCCACTGCACACCGCGGCCTGGGCGCCGAGCCGGTCGGTCAGCCACTCGAATACGGTGCGGCTGTAGTAGTCGAGGCCCCGCACCAGGCGCGGGTTGACGCGGTAGGCCACGCCCGCCGCGTCCAGCGCGGCCTTCAGCTGTTCGAAATGGGCCGCCGATTCTTCGTCGAGGTGATCGGTGATGGACGGCGCGGCCGCGATCAACGCCTGCATGTCCGGGTTCTTGCTGTCGAGGATGCGCAGCGGATTCTGCGCCAGCCGGCGCAGGCTGTCTTCGTCGAGGGCAGCGCGATGCGCGGTGAAGTAGTCCACCAGCAGCGCGCGATACGCCTGCCGCGCCGCGGCGGTGCCCAGCGAGTTCAGTTCCAGCTGCAGGCCGTCGAGGCCCAGCGCGCGCCACAGCCGCGCCGACATCAGGATCAGCTCGGCGTCGATGTCGGGCCCGGCATAGCCCAGCGCTTCCGCACCAAGCTGGTGAAACTGGCGATACCGGCCCTTCTGCGGGCGTTCGTAGCGGAACATCGGCCCGGCGTACCAGAGCCGCTGCTGCTGGTTGTGGATCAGGCCGTTGCTGATGGCGGCGCGCACGCAGCTGGCGGTCGCCTCGGGCCGCAGGCTGAGGTGGTCGCCGTTGCGGTCCAGGAAGCTGTACATCTCCTTTTCGACGATGTCGGTGACTTCGCCGATGGAGCGGCTGAACAGCTCCGTGCGCTCCACGATCGGGATGCGCAGCTCGCGGTAACCGTAGGCGGAAAATACCGCACGGGCCGTCGCTTCGACCCACTGCCACGCCGGCGTGGCATCCGGCAGGATGTCGTTCATGCCCCGGATGGGCTGGATGGCCGCCGACATCGCGAAATCCCTTGGTCAGCCGGCGCCGCCGCCGACCGTGAGCCGCGCGGTGCCGTCGCGGCGGGCGGCCGGCCGCAACGCGATCGGCGCACCGTTGACGGTCAGCCGCACGCCTTCGGCGTTGCCGAGAAAGACGTGCATCGGCGCCTTGCCGCGCAGCCGGGCGACATCGCCGGCGCGGTAGAGACGATAGGCGAGCCGGCCGTCATCGGCGTCCGTGACCTCCAGCCAGCAATCCTCGCTGAACTCGAAACGCAGTTCCGCCGTGCCCGGTGGCGGCAGCGGCGGCTCCGGTGCCTGCACCACGCGCGGCGCGGTTGACGCCGGCTGCTCGGCCGGCGGCGGCGCGGTCGCCTGGTCCACGACTTGGGGCGTCGCATCGCGCGTCAGCGCGTGGTCGGATTGCGGGCTGCCTGGCGGCTCGCCGGCGGGCTCGCTGTCGGCCACTACGATCTGCGCCGGCGACGTCTCCGGTGCGGGCTGCGCCAGGAATTCCAGCCCGGCCGTGGACGAATCGTTGCTGCTGTCCGCCAACTGCGGGGCGTCCTGGCCGGGATTGACCATCCACCAGCTCCCGGCGGCCGCTGCGATCACTACCGCCACCCCTGTCGCCGGACCGAGCCATCCGGGCGCGCCGCGCCGTGGCGGCCGGCCCACGATGGGGCCGGGCAGGATCTCCGCCGGGCGGCGGGTATCGCAGCAGGCCTCGAAGGCGGCAATCAACTCGTCCTGCGGCAGCCTGAGCAGCGCTGCGGCGCGGCGCAGGTAGCCGCGCACGAACACCACGCCGCCGAAGCTGGCGTGGTCGTCCTCTTCCAGGGCACGCAAGCGGTCGAGCGGCAGGCAAAGCTCTGCAGCCATTCTCTCGGCCGTCCAGCCGGCGCGCTCGCGCGCCGCACGCAGCTGCATGCCTGGTGAAAGCGGGGCTTGCGGCGCCGCGTCGAACGGCGCTTGTCTCACGTCAGTCACGATTCAGCCCCCTCGCCTCGCGCGAATCAGGGAATTCCCGCCGCAGGCGGCTGGCGTATTCGCTCGCCGCCTGACGGTCGCCCGCCGCAGTCTCGATGCGATGACCCAGGGCCAGGCTGTAGGACGAGGCCGACGACACGGCCTCGTAGCGCTGCAGGAAGGCACGCGCCTGCAGCGGCCGCTGCGTCTCCAGGCTCAGGTCGGCGAGTTGCAGCAGCGCATCGGCGTAGTTGCGGTTCGCATCCAGCGCCCGGCGAAAATAGTTCTCCGCCGCCTCCGGATCGGGGATGCCGCGCGCGCAGACGCCCGCGTTGGTGAGCGCCGCCTCCGGTGTGCGGTAGAACGGGTTCGCCGCCGCCAGGTCGAAATGGCGGATGCCCTCGCGGCGCTCGCCCTGGCGGCAGAGAAAGCCGCCGTAGTTGTTCACCATGTTGGGGTCGTCCGGCGCCAGGCGGGTGGCGCGGCGCAGGTGATCGCCGGCGCGGCGCATGTCGCCGGCCCGCTCGTAGAGGATGCCCAGCGCCGCATGCGCGGCGGGCAGGGACGGATCCTGCTGGACGGCGCGCTCGAGCTTCTCGCGCGCCGCCTCGAGGTCGCCGCGCTGCAGGTAGTTCATGCCGAGCTGCACGTTGTAGCGCGCCGCGTCCTGGTCAGAGACCCGGTCGCCCGTCGGCGCGGTGCTTGCGCAGCCTGTCGCCAGGCCGGCCAGGATCAGCAGGATCAACGTGCGGTACGTCATCAGCCAGCCCTCGCCGAAACGCTGACCAGCTTGCTGCCCAGCCGGTATCGCATCCGGTCGTTCACCTGTCCGGCCAACTGTCCGCAGGCGGCGTCGATGTCGTCGCCGCGCGTGCGACGGATGGTGGTGCGGATGCCCTTGCGCAGCAGGAACTCGCGGCAGCGCTCGACCGTATCGACGGGCGAGCGGCGGTATTCGGTGCCGGGAAATGGATTGAACGGGATCAGGTTGACCTTGGCCGGGCGGTGCGCAAGCAGCTTGGCGAGACGCTGCATGTCCTCGGGCCGGTCGTTGACCCCGTCGAGCAGCACGTACTCGAAGGTGATGTGCCGGCCGGTGCCGCGCTCGGCATAGCGCCAGCAGGCTTCCAGCAGCTCCGCGATGGGGTGGCGGCGGTTGATCGGCACCAGCCGGTCGCGCAGCGTGTCGTCGGCGGCGTGCAGCGACACGGCAAGCGCCACATTGCATTCCTCGCCGAGCCGGTCGATCTGCGGCACGAGGCCCGAGGTGCTCACCGTGACGCGCCGGCGCGAAATGTTGAAGCCGTAGTCGTCGATCATGGTGCGGATGGCCGGCAGCACGTTGCGATAGTTGGCCAAAGGCTCGCCCATGCCCATGAACACCACGTTGGTGATGATGCGATCGCCGTCGGGGCGGTAACCGAGCTCGCGGTTGGCCAGCCACACCTGGCCGAGAATCTCGGCCGCGGAGAGGTTGCGATTGAAACCCTGCTTGCCGGTGGCGCAGAACGAGCAATCCATCGCGCAGCCCACCTGGCTGGAGATACACAGCGTGCCGCGCGCGGTCTCCGGGATGAACACCGTCTCGATCGCCTGGCCGCCGTCCATGGACACGGTCCACTTGCGGGTGTCGTCGGCGGCATGATGCAGCGAGCGCATTTCCGGCAGGCGAATCTCGGCGATTTCCGCGAGCCTGGCGCGCAGCGCCTTCGACATGTCGGTCATGGCCTCGAAGTCGGTGACACCGAGCCGGTACATCCAGCTCATCAGCTGGCGCGCGCGAAAGGGCTTCTCGCCGAGACCGGCGAAAAACTCTTCCAGTCCCTCGCGGGACAGTCCCAGCAGGTTGACGCGCGCGTCGCTCACCGGCGGCTCAGCGGGTCCGCGGGCAGATTTCCCTGCCGGCAAAGAAGAAGGCGATTTCCTGGCGCGCCGTGTCGGCCCCATCCGAGCCGTGCACGACGTTTTCCTCGATGCTGTCGGCGAAGTCCGCGCGGATGGTGCCCTTGTCGGCCTTGGCCGGATCGGTCGCACCCATGATCTCGCGATGCTTGGCAATGGCGCCCTCGCCTTCGAGCACGGTCACCATCACCGGTCCCGAGGTCATGTAGGACACCAGGTCGTTGTAGAACGGACGCTCGCGATGCACTGCGTAGAATGCGCCGGCGTCGGCCGGGGACAGGTGGACCATCCGGGCTGCGACGAGGCGCAGGCCACCGGCCTCGAAGCGCCGGTAGATTTCGCCGATCAGGTTCTTCTGGACGCCGTCGGGCTTGATGATGGAGAGTGTGCGTTCGATCGCCATTGGGTTCCCTTCGATTCAGTCTGGATTCCGGCTGAAATTCGTTGCAAAACCGCATCCTGCGGCCACAACCTAATCTCCGTCTCAACGGAGCGCGGAACGGACTATCTTAAGCCCCGGGACCCGGGCGCACAATCAGACGCTGAAGCTCTCGCCGCAGCCGCATTCGCCCTTGACGTTGGGGTTGCGGAAACGGAAGGCCTCGTTGAGGCCCTGCTTGACGAAGTCCACTTCGGTGCCGTCGATCAGCTCGAGGTGCTCGGGTGAGACGAACACCCGCACCTCGTGATCCTCGAATACCACGTCCTGTTCGTCGACTTTATCAGCATAGTCAACGACATAGGCCCAGCCCGAACAGCCGGTCCGCTTGACCCCGAGGCGGATGCCCGCGCCGCTGCCGCGCCGCGCCAGGTAATCCTTGACGCGCGTGGCCGCCGATTCGGTCAGGGTAATCGCCATCTTGTCCTCGTCCTCCTGTCTTGTCCCGCGCCCCAGCGGGGCGCAACGAATTCTCAGCGCCCGGGCGCCGGCCGCCCCGCGACACAGGCGCGGTAGGCGTCCTCGACCACCAGCAGGCTGCCCAGCTTGTAGGCCGGCGCCTCCAGCAGCTCCGCCAGGCGGCGCGGCTCGAACCATTCTACCTCGTCGACCGACCGGCCCTCCGCATGCTCCGCCACCCAGGACGCCGCGGCGATGACGTGCGGGCAGCCATAGGCGCGGAAGCGGCACTCCGCGATCCGGCCGTCACGCACGCGCATCTCGAACTCGACCCGCACGCCGCGAGCGATCTCGCCGGCCCCGCCCGTCCGCCGCTCGGCCCGGGCAGCCAGCACCCGGCCGTGGCGCGGCGCGGCTTCGAACCGGTGCTGCACCTCGGGTGAATAATCCAGTGTCACCGACTGCGTGCTCACATCGCCTCCCTGTTGCGTTCGCCGCCGCCGGGGCCGAGCCCGCGCAGCCGGTTCACCTGTTCCCGGACCGCGCCGATGGCGAAGTCCACTTCCTCGGCGGTGCTGAAGCGGCCGAGGCTGAAGCGCAGCGAGCTCTGCGCAAGCTGGTCGTCGCGGCCCAGCGCCCGCAGCACGTAGGACGCCTCGCGGCTGGCGGAAGTGCAGGCCGAGCCGCTGGAGACCGCCAGCTCGCGCAGCGCGAACAGCAGGCTTTCGCCCTCCACGCCCTCGAAGCTCACGTTGAGCACGCCGGCGACGCGCCGCTCGGGATCGCCGTTGAGATGCACGCCGCCCAGCCCGGCGATGCCCTGCCACAACCGTTCGCGCAGCATGCGCAGGCGCGCGGCCTCCTCGGCCTGTTCCGCGGCGGCGATCCGGAACGCCTCGCCCATGCCGACGATCTGGTGGGTGGCGAGCGTGCCGGAGCGCATGCCCCACTCGTGGCCGCCGCCGTGGATCAGCGGCTCGAGCCGGCTCTTGGGACTGCCGCGCAAATAAAGCGCGCCGGCGCCCTTCGGGCCGTAGGCCTTGTGGGCTGACACCGACAGCAGGTCGGCGCCGATCGCGTCCACGTCGACCGCCACCTTGCCCGCCGCCTGCGCGGCATCGACGTGAAACAGCACGCCGCGCTCCCGGCACAGCCGGCCGATGGGGGCGAGCTCGTTGATGGTGCCGATCTCGTTGTTCACGAACATCACCGACACCAGCACCGTGTCGGGCCTGAGCGCCGGCTCGATCTCGGCGGCGGTCACCACCCCGCCGGGTCCCGGCGATACGTAGCTGACCTGCCAGCCCTCCCTCTCGAGCTGCCGGCAGGTGTCCAGCACGGCCTTGTGCTCGGTGCGGCTGGTGACGATGTGACGCCCCCGGTCGGCATGGAAGCGCGCCGCGCCCTTGATGGCGAGGTTGTTGGACTCGGTCGCCCCCGAGGTCCAGATGATCTCCGTCGGGCCGGCGCCCAGCAGCGCCGCCACCTCGCGGCGCGCCGCCTCGACGCGGCCGCGCGCCTCGCGGCCGGGGCCGTGGGAACTGGAGGCCGGATTGGCGTAGCAGCCGCCGCGGCCCATGCACTCGACCATGCACTGCACGACGCGCTCGTCCACCGGCGTGGTGGCGGCGTAGTCGAAATAGACTGGCGTACGCATTTCGGTCATTTCTGCTGGCGTGGCCCGAACGGGAACATAGGCATTACCTTAACGCATCCGGCGGGCCGCCATCCCGGCGCGGCTCCAGCGCAGTGAGGATGCCGCGCAGGATTCTGACCTCTTTCTCCTCCAGAAGTGCCCGGCTGAACAGCCGCCGCAGCCGCAGCATCAGGTGGCGCGGGTTGTCGGGATTGAGGAAACCTGCGTCCACCAGCGTGCGCTCGAGATGGACGTAGAAGCGCTCCAGGTCCTCGATGGTGGCGAGCGGATCGAGCCGTTCCGGCGCCGGCTCGGGTGCGCCCTCGCCCAGCATCGCGAGGCGCAGCTCGTACGCCACCACCTGCACCGCCATGCCCAGGTTGAGCGAACTGAAGCCGGGGTCGGTCGGGATGTGCAGCAGGGCATGGCAGCAGGCCAGCTCGTCGTTGCTCAGGCCGCTGCTCTCGCGGCCGAACACCACCGCCGCCTCGCCGTCGCGGGACTCGGCGAGCAGCCGCGGCGCCACTTCGCGCGGGCTCAACGTCGACCAGGACAGGCCGCGCAGCCGCGCGCTGGCGCCGACCGCGAAGCGGCACTCGGCCAGCGCCTCCGGCAGGGTGGCGCACACCCGGGCGTCGGCCAGCACCTGGTCGGCGCCTGCGGCCCGCGCCGTGGCCTCGTCGCTCGGGAACTCGCGCGGCGCCACCAGCGTCAGCCGGTCAAGGCCCATGGTGCGCATGGCGCGCGCCGCGGCGCCGATGTTGCCGGGGTGGGTGGTGCCGACCAGCACGATGCGGACGGGGAGGCTCATGGGAGTCGAAAGGCCTGCAGGAAGCGGGGCGAATTGCTATTCTAACCGGCTGTGACCGGCTCTGGCGCGCGCGACAGGGCATGCCGCCCGCCCCGCCGGAGGAGAATATTCAATGCATCCCATCCTGAACATCGGCGTCCGCGCCGCGCGGCGCGCCGGCGACCTCATCGTCCGCCACATCAACCAGCTGGACGCCATCCGGGTCGACTCCAAGGGCCGCAACGACTTCGTCAGCGAAGTCGACCGCATGGCCGAGCAGGACATCATCCGCACGGTGCAGCGCAGCTATCCCGACCATGCCTTCCTCGCCGAGGAAAGCGGCGCCAGCGGCGACGCCGAGTACGTCTGGATCATCGACCCGCTCGACGGCACGACCAATTTCCTGCACGGCTTCCCGGTGTTCTGCGTCTCCATCGCGGTCATGCATCGCGGCCGGCTGGAGCACGGCGTGATCTTCGACCCGCTGCGCAACGAGCTTTTCACGGCCAGCCGCGGCGCAGGTGCGTCGGTCGACGGGCGCAAGATGCGCGTCAGCGACACCCGCCTGCTGGAGAAGTCCTTGCTCGGCACCGGCTACCCCTACAAGCCCGAGTCCGACTGGCTGGATCCCTACATGGACATGCTGAAGTCCGCGATCCGCGAGACCTCGGGGGTGCGGCGCCCGGGCGCGGCCGCGCTGGACCTCGCTTACGTCGCCGCGGGCCGGCTGGACGGCTTCTGGGAGATCGGCCTGAACATCTGGGACATCGCCGCCGGTGCGCTGATGATCCAGGAGTGCGGCGGCATCGTCACGGACCTCGCCGGGCGCGACGGCTGGCAGCAAAGCGGCAACGTCGTCGCCGGCAACCCCAAGATCCACGAGGCGCTGCTCAAGCTCATCGAGCCGCACCTGACGCAGGACCTCAAGCGCTGACCGGAATGTGCCGAGAGGGCGCACCGGGTCCGAGGTGCTACACTCGCCGCGATCGTCGATAATCCCTGCAACGGTCCGGCAACGCTTATCGAGGTCCCGTGCAAGAACCGCTGCTGCAAATCCTGATCGCTCTTGGCCTCGCCGTTGGCGTCGTGCTTGCTTTCCAGCGATTACGGCTGCCACCCGTGCTGGGCTACCTGCTGGTCGGCGTGCTGCTGGGACCGAACACCATCGGGCCGATCATCGACGCGCGGCAGATACAACTCCTCGCCGAGCTGGGCATCGTGTTCCTGCTGTTCACTATCGGGCTGAACTACTCCATCCCGCAGATCAACGCGCTGCGCGGGCTGCTGCTGACGCTCGGCACGGGGCAGGTCGTACTGACGACGCTGGTGGTGGCCGCAATTGCCTGGGGCCTGGGCCTGCCGCCCGCGGCCGCCTTCGTGGTCGGCGCGGTGTTCGCGCAGTCCTCGACGACCATCATCTCCAGGCAACTCAGCGAACAGCAGGAGGACCAGAGCCGGCACGGCCGCCTGGGCACCGCAATGTCAGTGTTCCAGGACGTCACCGCGGTGCCGTTCATCGTCATCATTCCGGTACTCGGCGTGGCGGCCGGCGGTACGGTACTGGGCTCGCTGGGACTGGCGGTGGCCAAGGCCGGCCTGGCCTTCGTGCTGGTGTTCCTGGTCGGCCGCTGGCTGCTGCGCCCGCTGTTCATGGCGGTCGCAGGGCGGCGTTCGGCGGAGCTGTTCACCCTGACGGTGCTGCTGGTGTCGCTGGCCGCGGCATGGACCACCAAGAGCTTCGGCCTGTCCATGGCCTTCGGCGCGTTCCTCGCCGGCATGATGCTGGGCGAAACCAAGTTCCGGCACCAGGTCGAGGCCACCATCCGGCCGTTCCGCGACGTGCTGCTGGGCTTGTTTTTCGTCAGCATCGGCATGCTGTTCGACCCGCGGGTGTTGCCGGACATCTGGGTGTATGCCGTGGCGGGCGCCGCAGGGCTGCTGGCGGTCAAGGCGGTGCTGGTTGCCGTGCTCGCCCGGATCGCAGGTGTCGACTGGCTGACCGCATGGCAGACGGGCCTCATCGTAGCAGTGGGTGGTGAATTCGGCTTCGCCCTGCTGGCCCTGGGGCTGGATGCCGCCGTGATTTCGCCGGAAGTATCGCAGGCCAGCCTGGTGGCGGTGCTGTTCTCCATGATCGCCGGCGCCTTCCTGATCCGCTTCAATCGCGGCATCGCTTTGCGCCTGGCGCCGTCCACCGGCGATCGCACCGGACCGACGAAGAACTACGACGACCTACGCATGCCGCCGAGCGGCAGCTCCAGCAATCACGTCATCATCTGCGGCTACGGGCGCATCGGCCAGTCGCTGGGCCATTGCCTCGAGGAGGAGAACATCCCGTACATCGCGGTGGACCTCGATCCACTGCGCGTATCCGATGCGCGACTGGCGGGCGAACCGGTGTTCTTCGGCGATGCCACGAACCGCGACGTCCTCAATGCGCTCGGCATCGACCGGGCCCGCCTGCTGGTCATCAGCCATGGCGACATTCCGGCCTCCGAGCGGATCCTGCAGCTCGTCCGCGAACTGCGCGAGGACCTGCCGATCATGGTGCGAACCCGCGACGAGTCACCCCTCGAGATGCTGCGCGCGGCCGGCGCCACCGAGGTGGTGCCGGAGACCCACGAGGCCAGCCTGATGATCGCATCGCATGCCCTGCTGCTGCTGGACGTGCCGCTGTCGCACGTGGCGCGGCGGATCCAGCGGCAGTGGTCCGGTCGCTATCGCCTGCTGCGGGAGCTCATTCCGGGCGACAGCCTGCTGGCCGAGGACGAGGACAAGGCGGAGCGGCTGCGGCCGCTGCGGCTGCGCGAAGGCTGCGGCGCGGTCGGCAAGACGCTGGCCGAGCTGCCGCTGGAGGACGTGATCGTCACCGCCCTGGCGCGCAACGGGCGGCGCGAGATCAACCCGCCCGAGGACACGCTGCTCGCGGCGGACGACGTGATTGTCCTGTTCGGCAGGCCCCAGGACCTGGCGCGCGCGCAGCAGGCCCTCCTGGGCTGAGGCGCGTCCTGCACGCAATCGTCCGTCAGGGCATCACGCCCGATTCGTCGTCCTTGTCAGGCTGCGGCGGGATGAGGTCCAGGCTGGTCACCTTCAGCGCCAGCGCCACCGGGCTCGCAATGTAGATGGACGAGTAGGTGCCGATCAGCACGCCGACGATCAGCGCGACCGAGAAGCCGGCGATCGCCTCGCCGCCGAGGAAATAAAGCGCCAGCAGCACCAGCAGCGTCGTCACGCCGGTCATGATGGTGCGCGACAGGGTCTGGTTGAGCGAGCTGTCCATTACGTCCTCGACGGACTTGCGTCGCATCTTCAGCATGTTCTCGCGTATGCGGTCGAAGATCACGATGGTGTCATTCAGCGAATAGCCGATCACGGCCAGCACCGCCGCCAGCACCGCCAGGTCGAACGGCATCTGGACCAGGGAGAAGAAGCCCAGCGTGATGATGACGTCGTGCGCCAGCGCCACGACGGCGCCGAGCGACAACTTCCACTGGAAGCGGAAGGACACATAGGCGAGGATCATCAGCAGCGCGAACAGGGCCGCCAGTCCGCCCTGCTCGGCCAGCTCCCGGCCCACCTGCGGGCCGACGAACTCGACGCGGCGCAGTTCGGCACCGGCGTCCACGGTGCGCAGCACGTCCATGACCCGATCACGCGTGCCCGCCGGGTCGGCGCCCTCCTCGGCCATCAGCTGCACGGTGACCTCGCGCGAGCTGCCGAAGTGCTGCACGACCGTCCGGTCGATGCCGGCAGACTCGAGCGCAGTGCGGATCGGCGGCAGGTCCACGGACTCGGGGAAGCCGGCCTCGATCACCACGCCGCCGCGGAACTCGATGCCGAAATTCAGCCCGCGGGTCGCCAGCGAGGCCAGCGACACCAGGACCAGCACTGCGGAAATGGCATAGGCTACCTTCCGGACCTTCAGGAACTGGATGTGCGATTCGATGTAGAAGAAATCCATTCCGACCGTCTCCTCAGATCGGCAGCGACTGGACGCGGCGGCCGCCATACAGGGCGTTTACCAGGGCACGCGTGCCGACGATGGCCGTGAACATGGAGGTGATGATGCCGAGCGACAGCGTCACCGCGAAGCCGCGGATCGGGCCGGTGCCGAAAGTGAACAACACTACTGCGGCAATGAGGGTGGTGATGTTCGCATCGGCGATCGACGAAAAAGCTTTCTCGTAGCCGGCGTGGATCGCAGCCTGCGGCGTATTGCCGTTGCGCAGCTCCTCGCGGATGCGCTCGAAGATCAGCACGTTGGCGTCCACCGCCATGCCGACCGTCAGCACGATACCGGCGATGCCGGGCAGGGTCAGCGCGGCCTGCAGCATCGACAGCAGGGCGATCACCAGCACCAGGTTGGCCAGCAGCGCCAGGTTGGCGATCAGTCCGAACACCCGGTAATAGACGACCATGAACAGCACCACCAGCACGAAGCCGATGACGACCGCCTGCATGCCGCGCTCGATGTTTTCCTGGCCGAGACTCGGGCCGATGGTCCGTTCCTCGACCTTGAAGATCGGCGCCGCGAGGGAGCCCGCGCGCAGCAGCAGCGCCAGGTCGCGCGCCTCGAGCGGATCGAGGCCGGTGATCATGAAGCGGTTCGAGAACACGCCCTGGATGGTGGCCACGCTGATGACGCGCTCCTCGGTGCGCGTGACCTCGCGCTCCACGCCGTCGCGCACCTGGACCTCGCGCTTCTGCTCGATGAACACCACCGCCATGCGCTTCTGCAGGTTGGCGCGGGTGGTCTCGCCCATCTTGCGGGCGCCGCGCGCGTCGAGGTTGACGAACACCGCCGGCTGGCCCTCGTTGAAGCCGGCCGACGCGTCGGTGAGCTGGTCGCCGGTGGCGATGACGTCGCGGCGCAGCAGGATGGGCTGGCCGTTGCGATCCGTGTACAGCGCCGAGCCGAGCGGGGCGCGGCCGCGCTCGCGCGCCTCGAAGGGACTGTTGACCTCGTCGACAAGGCGGAACTCCAGGGTCGCGGTGGCGCCGAGCACCCGCTCGGCCTGCGCCGGGTCCTGGATGCCGGGCAGCTGCACGACGATGTGGTCGGCACCCTGCCGCTGCACCACCGGCTCGGACACGCCGAGCTCGTTGACACGGTTGCGCAGCGTCACGGTGTTCTGCTCGATCGCGAAGTTCTGCCGCTCGCGGACCTGCTCCTCGGTCATGCGCACCACCAGCTCGAAGTCGGTGCCCACCTGGCGCTCGCTGGTGGCGAGCTGGCGGTCTGCGTCGCGAATGACCCGCGCCGCGGCGCTGCGGTCCTGCTCGTTTTCCAGCGTGATGCGCACGGCGTCGCCGTCGCGGCGCACCGACTTGTAGCGGATGCCTGCGTCCCGCAGCATGGTGCGGAAGTCGGTCTCGAAGCGGTCCAGCGTCTGGCCGATCGCCGCTTCCATGTCGACTTCGTACATGAAGTGCACGCCGCCGCGCAGGTCGAGTCCGAGGCTCATCGGCTTGAGCCCGACGGCCCGCAGGAAAGCCGGGGTGCGCGGCGCCAGGGTCAACGCGGCCACGTAGCCGCGGCCGAGCTGCTCGCGCACCAGGTCCAGTGCCCGCAGCTGCTCCTCGACGTCGGGGAAGCGCACGGTGACGCGCCCGTCCTCGAGATACGCCGGGCCGTGGCTGATCTGCCGGGCGTCGAGGATGCCGGTGACGCGTTGCAGAGCCGTCTCGTCAAGCGCCTGGCCGGTCTCGGCGGTCACCTGCACCGCCGGCGCATCGCCGTAGATGTTCGGCAGGGCGAACACCAGCCCGACCAGCACCACCGCAACGACGAGCAGATTCTTCCAGAGAGGAAAACGGTTGAGAACCACGGATGAATTCCTGTCGGCGGGCCGGTCAGACGGACTTGAAGGTGCCCTTGGGCAGGATGGCGATGACGGTCTGGCGCTGGATCCTGAGCACCACGCCGTCCGCGACCTCGACCTTGATGAACTGCTCGCCGGCCTCGGTGATGCGGCCGAGGATGCCGCCGCCGGTCACGACCTCGTCGCCGGCCTTGAGCTCGGACACCATCTTCCGGTGCTCCTTGGCGCGCTTGGTCTGCGGCCGGATGAGCAGGAAGTAGAAGATCACGAAGATCAGGATCAGCGGCAGGAAACTCATGAAAGGATCGGGCTGGCCGCCGGCCTGGGCCCACGCGTTGGAGATGAAGAAATCCATCGAAGTACGTCCCCGGATTGCGCCGTCCCGAAGGGGGGTGGCGGTAAAACAGCGGGCTATTATGCCACGATGTGCGCCGCTTGCCTCATTCCTCGCCGCTCCGCTGCGCGTAGAAGTCGCGCCGCCAGGCTGCGAAGCGGCCGGCCTCGATGGCTGAGCGCATCTGGGCCATCAGGTCCAGGTAGAAATGCAGGTTGTGGATGGTGTTCAGGCGGGCGCCGAGGATCTCGTTGCAGCGCGCCAGGTGCTTCAGGTAGGCCCGCGAATAGTGGCGGCAGGTGTAACAGGCGCATTCCGGATCGATCGGCCCGGTGTCCTCGCGATGGCGGGCGTTGCGGATCCGCAAGGTCCCCCGGCGGGTGAACAGGTAGCCGTTGCGGGCGTGCCGGGTGGGCATCACGCAGTCGAACATGTCGATGCCCCGGGCGACCGATTCGACCAGGTCCTCGGGTGTGCCCACGCCCATCAGGTAGCGTGGCCGGTCCACGGGCATGGCCGGCTCCACCGCCTCGATGACCGCCTCGCGCTCCTCGGCCGACTCGCCGACCGACAGGCCGCCGAGCGCATAGCCGTCGAAACCGAGCTCCAGCAGGCCCGCCAGCGATTCACGGCGGAGCGCCGGCAACATGCCGCCCTGGACAATGCCGAACAGGGCCGCCGGGTTGTCGCCGTGCGCCTCGCGGCAGCGGGCCGCCCAGCGCAACGACAGCTCCATGGACTCGCGCGCCTGCTGCTCGGTCGCCGGGTGCGGCGTGCACTCGTCAAACACCATGACGATGTCCGCGCCGAGCGCGCGCTGGATCTCCATAGAGCGCTCCGGGCCCAGGAACACGGGCGAACCATCGACGGGCGAGGCGAAGCGCACGCCCTCCTCGGTGATCTTCCTGAGCTGGGCCAGGCTCCACACCTGGAAACCGCCGGAATCCGTCAGGATAGGCCGCTCCCAGTGCATGAAGCCGTGCAGCCCGCCGTGCGCCGCGACGACCTGCTCGCCGGGCCGCAGCATGAGGTGGAAGGTGTTGCCGAGGATGATCCGGGCGCCGAGCCCTTCCAGCTCCTCCGGGGTCATCGCCTTGACCGTGCCGTAGGTGCCGACCGGCATGA
>DAOMOU010000017.1:0-17658 GCA_035444525.1 Gammaproteobacteria bacterium
ACAGTTCCTCGAAGCCGACCAGCGCGTCACCCTCGAGCCGGCCACGCCCCAGCGCGGTGGTCGTGCCGGCGGCATCGCCCTGCGAGTAGGTGATATAGACCCAGCCGTTGGCTGTGAAATCCGGATGCAGGACGACGTCGAGCAGTCCGCCCTGTCGATGCGCGTGGATCTCCGGCAGGCCGGCGACGCGCGTCTTCACGCCGTCGGCCAAGAGGTTCAGGCGGCCGGACCGCTCGGAGACCAGGAAGCGGCCGTCTGGCAGCACGGCGACGGCCCAGGGATGCTCGAGGCCGTCGGCGATGCGCACCACCCGGATGGGCTCATATTCGGTGCGGAGGCCTTCGGCCACCTTCTCCGCGGCCGCGTGCCCGGTGGGGGCGACCAGCCACGCCGCCAGCAGGCTGGGCATGACCATTCCATGGGCCAGTTTTTTCACAGCTCTCCTCCTTACTACAGTCCCTCTCCCAGTTCCTGCGGCGGCCCGCCACCATGTGGCTGCGAACCCCGCAGCGGCAGCGCCACGCGCGCCATCGCCGCGTCGACCTCTTCCTGGCTGTCGCATGCCAGCATCCTTCGTACCGTGCGTTCATCCAGATGCGCGGCAAACATCGCGAAGAAATCGAACATGTACTTGCGCAGCACCACGTCGCGACGGAAACCGATCCAGGTGGTGCAGCGCGGAAACAGCCCGGAGGCGTCAAGCGCCACGAGGCCGTCCCGTGCGTCGGCGCTCCAGGCCATGCTCGCCACGATGCCGATACCCAGCCCGCGCGCCACGTAAGTCTTGATGACGTCCGCATCGCGCGCGGTGAACGCCACGTTGGGCTCCAGTCCGCGCGCCGCGAAAGCGCGCTTCAGGCTCGAGCCGCCGTCAAAGTTGAATACATAAGTGACCAGCGGGTGCGCCGCGAGTTCCTCCAGCGTCGGCGGGCGCCGCAGCGACGCCAGCGCGTGGCCCTCCGGCACGAGCACGATCCGGTCCCAGCGAAAGCATGGCAGCACCACCAGTTCCGGAAACCTGTGGCGCGACTCGGAGGCGATGACGAAATCCACGCGCCGCTGTTCCGCCATCTCGGCGAGCTGCTCCGAGGTGCCCTGATGGAGGTCCAGGGTCACTTCCGGATACTGCGCCCGGAAGCAGGCGATGACGTCCGGCAGCACGTAGCGCGCCTGGGTGTGAGTGGTGCCGATGGACAGCCGGCCCGACACCTCTGAATAGATGTTGGGCGAGATCCCCCGGATGGCCTCCACCTCGCGCAGGATGCGCACCGCTCGCTGCGCCACCTCCTCGCCCTCCGGGGTCAGGCTGACCAGGCTGCGGCCCTTGCGCACGAACAGGCTCAGGCCGAGCTCCTGTTCCAGCAGCTTGAGCTGCTTGCTGACGCCCGGCTGCGAGGTGGCCAGGCGCTCGGCCGCCTGGGTCATATTGAGCCCGTTGTCGATCACCGCCCGCAGGTAACGGAGTTGTTGCAACTTCATCGATGGTCCTCGGCTGGTCGAAACCCCGAAATTTTCAGGCGGCCATCATCCGGGCCTGCTATAAGCAATGCACATAGCGACAGAACCAATCGTTATTTCCGTCTGGCGGGCGCCAGCTTATATTCTTTTCAGCATAAGCCATTGGGAAAGCCATGATCCACGACAGCATTCTCGGCACTATCGGCGACACGCCGGTCGTCCGTCTCAACCGCATCGGCCCGGACCACGTGACGATCTACGTCAAGATCGAGTCCTTCAACCCGATGGCGTCGGTGAAGGACCGCCTGGCCTTCGCCATTATCGACGACGCCGAGAAGCGCGGTCTGCTGAAGCCAGGCCAGACCGTCATCGAGGCGACTTCTGGCAACACCGGCATTGCGCTCGCCATGGTCTGCGCCGCCCGCGGCTATCCCTTCGTCGCCACCATGGTGGAAACCTTCTCCATCGAGCGGCGCCGCGTCATGAAGGCCCTGGGCGCGAAGGTCATCCTGACGCCGGCCGCCGAGCGCGGCAGCGGCATGGTACGGCGCGCGGAGGAACTCGCGAAGCAGCACGGCTGGTTTCTCGCCCGGCAGTTCGAGAACGAGGCCAACCCGGCGTTCCACCGGCAGACGACCGGCCCGGAGATTCTCAAGGACTTCGCCGGGCGGCGGCTCGACTACTGGGTCACGGGCTGGGGCACCGGCGGCACGCTGACCGGCGCCGGTGAGGTCATCAAGCTGGCCCGGCCGGAGGTGAAGATCGTCGCCACCGAGCCGGAAGGCGCGTCGCTGCTGGGCGGCAAGGAATGGAAGCCCCACAAGATCCAGGGCTGGACGCCGGATTTCGTGCCGCAGGTGCTCAATCGCGAGGTCTACGACGAGCTCGTGACCGTGACGGACGAGGAATCGCGCGAGTGGGCCCGTGCGCTGGCGACGCGCGAGGGCATTCTCGTCGGCCTGTCCGCCGGCGGCACGCTGGCCGCGGCGCTCAAGGTGGCGGAGCGCGCCGCGCCGGGCTCGGTGTTGCTGGCGATGCTGCCCGATACCGGCGAGCGTTACCTGAGCACTTTCCTCTTCGAGGGCATCGACGAGAGCTCCGACGACGCCTGGCTGGCCGAACAGGGCTGACCGCCCGCCGCGCCGACTTCGGCAATCCGGCATGACGCCGGACCTGCCGCTCTGGCTAGGATAGGGCCCTCATCCAGGCGGGAGCGCGCAACGTGGCCAGGCGAATCGTCATCGTGCAGGGGCACCCCGACCCGGGCGGCGGCCGCTACGGCCATGCCCTGGCCGAGGCCTATCGCGAGGGGGCGGCCGGCGCGGGACATGAAGTCGAGGTGATCCCCGTCGCGGAGCTCGACTTTCCGCTGTTGCGCTCCAAGGCGGACTTCGATGGCGGCACCCCGCCGGCCGCCATCCTGCGCTGCCAGCAGTTGATCCTGCAGGCCGATCACCTGGTCATCATCCATCCGCTCTGGCTGGGTTCCATGCCGGCGCTGCTGAAGGGCTTTCTCGAACAGGTCTTCCGGCCCGGGTTCGCCTTCGGCAAGCCCGTGACGCCCGGCCGGCCGGGCGAGAAGCTGCTCAAGGGCAAGAGCGCCCGCGTGATCGTGACCATGGGCATGCCGGGCTTTGCCTACCGCTGGTTTTACGGCGCCCATGCCGTCAAGAGCCTGGAACGGAACATTCTCGCCTTCACCGGCTTCGGGCCGATTCGCCGGACGCTCATCGGCATGGTCGAGGCGCGCGACGGGTCCAGCCGCAAGAAACGCCTGGCCGAGGTCCGCCGGCTCGGCGCCCGGGCACTGTAGCGTCCGCCCGGCGACGACCGTGGCCGACAGGTATTTTCGTCGTACCGGATTTTCCCGGAGAATACGGGTCCGGGACGCTGCCGCGAGGCGGCGTCGACATCCATCGAACGAGGATTCACATGGTGTCTGACAGCAGTTTCCCGAAGGCCTGGCTTGCCGCCGGCCTGTGCGCCGCTTTCGCCCTGGCGGCCTGCGGCCGGTCGCAGGACCCGCCCGCCGGGGCCGCATCGAGCCCACCGCCCGCGGCGACGCAACCGGCCGATGCCGAGCCGTCCCGCCCCGCACCTGGCGGACAGCCGCGTGCAGCCGCGACCGTGACCATCACCGATGCCGATGACGGGCGTGCGGTGGCGCTGCAGCGCGGCCAGGTGGTGGAACTGCGACTCAAGGCCAACCGCACCGCCGGCTTCACCTGGATCCCGGTGCAGAACGTCCTGCCGGTGATGAACACCGACGGCGTGCCCTTGTACGAGAGCGAGGGGGACGATACCGCCGGAACGGAAATCTGGCGTTTCATCGCGTTGGAGCCCGGACACGCTCACCTGGTGTTCGAGTACCGGCGCCCCTTCGAGCCGGGTGCACCGCCGCAGAAATCCATCACGCTCCACTTCGACGTCGAGTGACGGCAGGCCGGCCCGCCACCCGCATCACCGAGCCCCGGGCGGACCCGCCGGCCGACCCGGCGGTGCCGCTCACCTTGCTTACCGGATTCCTGGGCGCCGGCAAGACCACGCTGGTGAATCGCGCGCTCAACGGCGATTTCGGCGGCCGGATCGGCGTGCTGGTCAACGATTTCGGCGCGCTGAACATCGATCAAGCGCTGATCGCCGACCGGACCGACGGTATCGTGAGCCTGGAAAACGGCTGCATCTGCTGTTCGCTGCGCGGTGACCTGGTCGCCGCCACGATGCGCCTGCTGGATCGCCCGGATGCCCCGCAACGCGTCCTGCTGGAGGCGAGCGGCGTGGCGGATCCGGCGCCCATCGCCGGCACTTTCCTGGCGCCGGCCTTCCGCCGCAGGTTGCGGCTCGACGGCGCGGTTTGCGTGGTCGATGCAGAGCAGGCGCTCGAGGCACCCGAACTGGAAGCCCTGCAGCTGCGCCAGATCGGCTTCTCGGACCTGGTGATCATCAACAAGACCGACCTGGCCGGCCCCCAACGGGTGCGTCGCCTGGCGGAGCGGATCCGCCGCGAGTTCCAGGGGGCCAGGCTCCTGGAGGCGGTGCGCTGCGCAGTTCCCCTCGAAGTGCTGTTTTCCACTCCTGCCGGGACGGCAAGGGCTGCGGGGCCTGCGGCCACGCACGATGAGGCGCCGTCCGTGTCGTTCGACTCCTGGTCGTACGAATCCGCACGGGCATTTTCCGCCGATGCGCTGCACGACCTGGCGCGGAGACTGCCGGCCTGCGTGTACCGCGCCAAGGGCATCGTGCGCCTCCGCGGCAGCGGACGCCGGGACGACCGGCGCGGCATCCTGCAAATCGTCGGCCGGCGTGCCGACCTGGTCGCCGCCGGACCGTGGCGCGACCGGGAGCGCAGCTCGCGGCTGGTCTTCATCGGCGCTGCCGGTGAGCTGGAGCCCAGGCGCATCCGCGCGCTGGTGACGGACTGCCTCAGTAAAGACCAACCGGAGATGCCCACATGTGGCGACTGATCGCGCCGATAATCGCTTTGCTGCTACTGGGCGCCAGCTTCCTGCGCGCCGGCGACACGGCGCTGGTCGCCACCTGCGGCCTGCTGCTGCTGCTACTGTTCGTGCCCCGCCCATGGGCTGCGCGGATCGTCCAGCTGGCGTTGGTGCTGGCGGCGCTCCGCTGGTTGTGGCTGACCTGGCTGCTGGCCGGTGCGCGCGCCGCCGCCGGCGTGCCTTATACACGCATGGTGGCGATCCTCGGCACGGTCGCGCTGCTGACCCTGCTCGCCACGCTGGTGTTCCGGGCGGTGCGGCTGCGCCGCTATTACCGGCTGGACCGGGCCGCGGCGCCCTGAGCACCCGCATCGCGATGACTGCCCCGCGCCGGCCGAAACATCGACTCCACGAGCCGCAGACCTACCTGGATCATGCGGCGCGGCTGATGCTGATCGCAGCCGGGCTGATCTGCGTCGGGCTCGGGGCGCTCGGCATTCTGCTGCCCGGACTGCCGACCACACCGTTCCTGCTGCTGGCCGCGTACTGCTTTGCGCGCAGCTCCGAGCACTTCCACAACTGGCTGCTCAACCATCGCTGGTTCGGCAGCTATGTGCGCAATTTCGAGTCCGGGCGCGGCATGACGCGCCCCGCCAAGGCCACCACCCTGCTGGTGATGTGGCTGTCGTTCGGCTTCACCATCGTGCTGTTCGTGCCGGTGGTCTGGGGGCAGGTCTCGATGTTCCTGCTCGCCGTGACCGTGTCGGTCTACATCATGCGGCTGCCGACGCCGGCGCCGGAGGCGGCCACGGACTGACCGCGTCGCCCGGCCCGGGCGCCCGCCGGACAGGCCAGCAGCGCGGCCGCCAGCAACAGCGACCACGGACCCGGGGATCCGCCTCCGCCGCCTCCGCCGCCACCACCGGCCGGTGCGCGGATGGTCACGACGGTGGCTGCGGGCGTGCCGAGCGTCGTGCCCGCGGATGGGTTGCGCAGCACGACCGAAAACGTCCGGTCCTGCCCCTGCGCGGCGGCGGTGGTGATGGGCACGGTGATGTTGTAGGCGCCGTCGGCGCCGTCCGGCCACGCGAACGAGCCCGTGGTCGCCGTGTAGTGCGTCCCGGCCCGCGCCGTACCGTCCACGGTTTCGAATTCGACGACCGCCAGGCCCGCGGTGCCGCCCGTGCGGTGCACCGTGAGCTCGACGAAGCTCGCCCCCTGCGGCGCAGTCACTCCGGCAGCGCCCATGGCGATGACGCCGGGCGGCCCGGCCGGCGGCACAAGCTCGAACTGGCCGGACTCGGTATAGATGGCGGGCAAATCTGCGGCCGTCACGCGCAGCGAGTAGCCGGTCCCGAGCGGCAGTGACGCGGGGATCGCGAGCAGCTTGAAGCCCTCGGGCAGGGACTCGGTGTCCGCCAGCCTGGCGACCGCGGCGCCGTCACGATGCAGGTCGATGTGGAAGCGCGGGGTCAGCACGCCGAACCACAGGAAGTTCAGCGCCAGGGAGCCGCCGCGTGTCACCTGCGCAGGGGCGAAATCCCACAGCGTGATGCTGCGATCGCTGATCCAGCGCGCAATGTAGTGGCGCGCCTGGCGCAGCGAGCGGACATTGTCGCTGACTTCCTCGATGCCACAGGGGTAGCCGTCGCAATCCGCAGCAGGCGACGAGAACTGCGCCGTCCGCGTGGTCCCGGTCCGCGACATCACGGTGCCCACGCCGCCAGGCGTCACATGCGCATGCGCGTAGGGATAGGTGCCGCCCCAGTCAAGGCCGGGCTCGTGCGCGGATCCCAGGTTGTGGCCGAGTTCATGGGCCAGGGTGAGTGCCGTGCAATCGCCGAGTGACGTCACGGAGTAGCCGAGGTTGGCGTTGTAGCATTGCGCGTCGTCCCCGCAGGCCTGCAGGCCCGCCGCACCGCAATTGGATTGCGACGGCTGCCAGCGCCGCAACAGCGCGACGAGGTGCGCATCGGCGGCGAGCCGCCAGTCCTCCACTGCGCCAAACACGGCTGCGTCGAAAGAACCGCTGCGCGGCGTCACCTGTGACAACAACTCGAAACTGCCGGCCGTCTCGCTGGCCGCCACCAGTCGTTCCCCGACACGGTTGAACTCGACCTGGGCGCCGCTGTGCGCATAGGCGTCATTGGTCACGGCGAACAGGTCGTCAAGGAACGCGGTCCACTCGGCATCATTGCGCCCGTCGCGCGCGCCGGCCGTGTACAGCACCAATACGTTGAGCGGCGTCGTGTGCTCGTCCGACAGGATGTCCTCGTCGAAGGTCACAGCCGGCGCGGATGCCGGGCGGGCGTGCCAGGCGACGTCGTCGAGCCAGGCGTTCGCAGGCGGCACGACGCGCACCATGCGCGGCGGCTGCAGCGCTCCTTCGCGCGCCTCCAGCCGGTATTCTCCCTGTGGAGCAAGCACCGTACCGGCCAGCCCCGTTTCCGGCCGGCCGGTCAGCGTCACCAGGTAGCCCGACTGCGCGGGATCCGTGGGGCGCGCCAGCACGGTGACGTTGCCGCTGGGGTGCCGGCGACGTGCCGTGACGATGAGCTCGAGCCCAGTGCCGTCCGGCAAGCGGACGTTGGCCGGCGCGCCGGTCTCCAGCGTCAGGGCCGCCGGGTCGACCCGGACCGGGACTTCGTCGGTCAGGCCCGCAGCATCGGGTTCCGCCAGCAGCAGGGTCGTCCCGAGCGCCGCGGCCAGCAGGCCTTGGGCAATCATGGGGAAATTATGCCGCAGCGGCCGGCGACGTGGGAGCCGCGCCGAGGGCTGCGCCCGGCCGACTGCCGGAGCGCTAGTCCGCCGGCCAGGTGATGGTGAACGCGCCGCGCAATTCGCCGGCCTGGTAGCCGCGCGCCTGGTCGTCCGGATACAGCGCCCCGATCGCCGCGGCGACCGGCGGCGCGAGTGCATCGCCGTGACAGGCCAGGCAGGGCGGCTGGACGATGATGGCGCTCATGAAGCGCACGCGCCCGTCCGCCAGCGTGTCGAGGCGCTCCGGCGGGGGCGCGCCGGGATTCGCCGCCACTGCTGCGGCAAACTCCTCGAGCACCGCCCGCTCATGCTCATCCGGCCGGTTGTCGGGATTGCGAAGCTTGAGCGAGGTACGGCCGACCGTCGCACCGGACGCCTGCGCCGCGGCCGCCGCGATGCGCGGCGCATCCTCGTTGCAGACCTTGATTGCCGCGATCGGGCCGCCTGCAGCCATGGCGTCCTGCAGGGCCGTGCGCAACTCGGCACCGAACTGGCCGGCCATGGCGCGCCCCTCGGCCGCGCGATCCGGTGCGTCGGCCACAGCGGTCGCGGCCGCCACGCAGGCAACTGCGGCGACACAGAGGCGTGATACTCGTGCGTTCATCGGGATTTTCCTTACAGCGTGTCGAGCGGCACGCGCAGGTAGCGGGTGCCGTTGTTGTCGGGCTCGGGCAGGCGTCCTGCCCGGATGTTCACCTGGATGGAGGGAATGATCAGCGCCGGCATGCTGAGCGTCTGGTCGCGCGCCTCGCGCATGGTCACGAAATCTTCCATGCGGGTGTCGGCGCCGATGTGGATGTTGCCCTCACGCTGCTCGGCAACGCTCCATTCGCAACGCGGCTCCCGGCCGCCCGGAGGATAGTCGTGGCAGAGGAACAACCGGGTCGCCGGGGGCAATCGGTACAGGCGCTGCACCGAGCGAAACAGCGTCGCCGCATCCCCGCCCGGAAAATCGCAGCGTGCCGAACCGTAGTCGGGCGAGAACAGCGTGTCGCCCACGAAAGCGGCGTCGCCGACCAGGAAGGTGATGCTGTCGCTGGTGTGCCCAGGCGTGGCCAGCACTTCGACCTGCAGGTCGCCCAGCATGAAAGTCTCCCCGTCCACGAACAGCCGGTCGAACTGCCGGCCGTCGGTGGCGAAATCCGGGCCCAGGTTGTAGATCTCGCTGAACGTCGCTTGCACGGCCGTGACCCCTGCGCCGGTCCCCACCGGCGCGCCGGTGCGTTGGTGCAGGTAGTTGGCGGCCGACAGGTGGTCGGCATGCGCATGGGTCTCCAGGATCCACTGTACCTCGAGCCCCTCCGCGGCAACGATCGCCAGCAGCGCGGCGGCGGTGCTCGTGCCGGTGCGCCCGGCGGCCCCGTCGTAGTCCAGGACGGCGTCGACAATTGCCGCCCGGCGGCTGCCGGGATCCCACGCGACGTAGGAAAAGGTTGAGGTCGGCTGGTGATACAGCCCCCTGACTTCCGGCGCCTTGGCCATGCTGCTATCTCCGGGGCGACTCAGGCACCCATTATTTCTTATTATCCTAATTTAGTAAATTTCTCTTTTATGGTTGCTTCGGCTAGCATAGCGGCATGAACAGTCAACCCGCCAAGCTGACGCCGCCGGAGCTGTGCGGGCCGGATCTCGCGGTCGATCCGGAACAGATGCGCGCGCACGCGCACGACGCCGCGCGGCTCCTCAAGGCCCTGTCGAACAGCTCAAGACTGATGATCCTCTGCAGCCTGGCCAAGGGCGAACTGACGGTCGGCCAGATCAACGAGCGCGTACCCTTGTCCCAGTCGGCCCTGTCGCAACACCTCGCAGTTCTGCGCCGCGACGGGCTGGTGCGCACGCGCCGCTCGGCGCAGACCATCTACTACCGCCTGGCCCATGGGCCGGCCGGACGCATCATCGACACCCTCTACGAGGTCTTCTGCGGCCAGACCTCCGCCTGACCTCCGCCCCTCCCGAAACGACGCCTGACTGAATCCGGCGGACCGCCCGCCGGCGAACTCCCCTGTACTGCTGCCCTGCGCCTGTCGAACCGGTGTACAGGCCGGGGCCGCTGAATCCATCGCGGCCGGCGCAGCGATGTACAGCTTGTGGCAACTTTTGGGGAGATCTGGCGGATGAACTTCCGGAGCGAGTTTTTCGGCGTGATGCTGGCCGGCGGCCTGCTGGCCTGCACGGCCACCCTGGCGACGGCGCTTTCGCCACCGCTGGACGACCTGGTCGAAGTCGGCCGGGGCGACATGCGCTGGTTCGGCATCGACTTGTACGAGGCGCGGCTGCTCAACCGCGACGGCCGCTACCAGTTTGGCAACGACGCTGGTCCGCTGGCGCTCGAGATCACCTATCGCCGGAATATCTCCCGCGAGCGCCTGGTCAGCACTACCGAGCGCGAGTGGCGGCGGCTGGCAGCCGAACTCGGCCTGCGGAACGACGGCCGGGTCGCCGGCTGGCTCGAGGCGCTGGCCGGAATCTGGCCCGACGTCGCACCCGGCGATCGCATTCTCGCCCTGCGGGAGGCGGCTGGACCGACGCGCTTCTACGGCAACGACGGACTGCTCGGCATCATCGAGGACCCCGACTTCGGCCCGGCCTTTCTCGGCATCTGGCTGCATCCGGAGACCCGTGCCGGCGACCTGCGGGCCGCGCTGATCGGTACCTCGCCATGAAGCGCACCACACTCGCAATGGTCGCCGCCCTGCTGCTGGCCGGCTGCACCGCTTCGGTGCGTGATTACGAAGGACGCGAGCCGCGCCTCGACCTGCAAGCCTACTTCGACGGGCCGCTGGTCGCATGGGGCATTGTCCAGGATCGCTCCGGCGAGGCTTCGCGCAGCTTCCGGGTCGACATGGTGGGGCGCTGGGACGGCGACACCGGCGTCCTCGAGGAGGATTTCACGTGGAGCGACGGCGCCACCGAGCGCCGCGTGTGGACGTTCCGCAAGATCGACGAGCACACCTATTCAGGCACCGCCGGTGACGTGGTCGGCGAAGCGCGCGGCGAGGCTTTCGGCAACGCCCTGCGCTGGCGCTACACGCTGGCCCTGCCCTGGAACGACGGCACCATCAACGTGGCGCTCGATGACTGGATGTGGCTGGTCCAGGACGACGTGCTGATCAACCGCTCGGAGATCCGCAAGTTCGGGCTCCGCGTCGGCGAGGTCACGATCTTCTTCCAGAAAGCGGAGTCCGGTCATGAATCGTGATGTTTCCCGCGAACTCGCCGCCAACGGGATGAGCGAGCACGAGGCTGCCGACGCCTTCAGCGGCGGCAGCGTAGGGGCGTTGTTCCCCATCCGCGTGGTGGCGCGCCTGACCGGCATCAACCCCGTGACGATTCGCGCCTGGGAGCGACGCTATCGCCTGGTACAGCCGGAGCGCACGCCGGGCGGGCACCGCTTGTACAGTCGGGCCGACGTGGAGCTTCTGCGCGCCGCCTCGAGGCTGGTCGACCAGGGCGTGTCGATCAGCCGGGCGACCCGATTGCTGGACGATCCGGCGCCGCGGCGGGAATCGCGCAACGACCGGCTGCTGGCGCGCTTTCTCGAGCGGCTCGCGGCCTTGGACGACGACGGCATGAGCGCGGTCTTCGAGGCCTCGCTGGCGCGGCGCTCGAGCGGCGGGTTCGCAGCCCTGCTGGACGAACTGCCCGCCGTCGCGCCGTCCCTGCCGCGCCTGGAGCAGCAGTTCCTCGACGCCTGGCTGGAGGGACTGCTGGCCTTCCGCACTTACCAGCGCATGGCGCAGGCCGGCGAGCGGCGCGTGCTGGTGTGCAGCCCGGCAGAGCCGGCCCGCCGGACCTGGGCGCTGGTGTTCGCGCTGGGCCTGGTCGGTTCCGGGCTGCGTCCCGCCCTGCTCGCGGGTCCGGGGCGCGACGATCTCGGCGAAGCGGCACGTCGTACGGCCTGCGTCGCGATCGTACTCGGCGGCACCGGCGCCGACTGGGCCGACGTCCAGCCCGCGGAATTGCCGGCGCCGGTGTTTCTCGAGGACGCCCGCGACGAGTTCCTGCCACTTGGCGGCGACCTGGACGACGCCCGGCGCCGCGTCATGGACTTTCTCCAGGCCGGGACGGGTCGGGCATGAGTGCGGCGATGCTTGCGGACGGCGGGGCCCCGTCGCGCCTCGTGGCGCGGTTCCAGCAGACCTTCCAGGAGTTGCGCCACGACAACCTGTCGCGCCTCGCCGCAGTCTACGCGGACGACGTGCTTTTCGAGGATCCGCTGCACCGTGTCGAGGGGCTTGCCGCGCTCACTGAGTATTTCGAGCGCATGTACGCCGGCGTCGAGTCGATCAGCTTCGAGTTCGGCGAGGTCATCGACGCGCCGGGACAGGCGATGCTCACCTGGACCATGCGCATGACGCACCGGCGGCTGCGTCCCGGCGAGCCACTCGCACTGCCGGGCGCCAGCCATATCCGCTACGACCAGCGGGTGCACTACCACCGCGACTACTTCGACGCGGGGGCCCTGCTGTACGAACGCCTGCCGCTGCTCGGCACCGTGGTGCGCGCCGTGCGCCGCCGCGTCTGACCCCTTATTCACAGGACAAGCACATGAGAATCGCCATTATCGGCAGCGGCATCTCCGGCCTGACCGCGGCCCGCAGGCTCTGCCCGGACCACGACGTCACGGTTTTCGAAGCCAACCACTACATCGGCGGCCACACCAACACCGTCGACGTCGATCTCGACGGCCGGCGGTGGGCCGTCGACACCGGCTTCATCGTGTTCAACGACCGGACCTACCCGAGCTTCATCAGCCTGATGAACGAGATCGGCGTCGAATCGCAGCCCAGCGACATGGGTTTCAGCGTGCGCTGCGACCGCAGCGGGCTGGAGTACTGCGGCAGCTCGCTCAACCAGCTGTTCGCCCAGCGCCGCAACCTGGTCCGCCCCGGCTTCTGGCGCATGCTGCGGGACATCCTGCGCTTCAACCGCGAGGCCCGCGAGCTGCTCGAAGGCCGCGAGGACACACTCGAGCTCGGCGCCTACCTGGCCCGCGAGGGCTATTCACGGCAGTTCACCGAGCAATATATCGTGCCGATGGGCGCGGCGATCTGGTCCACCGACCCGCAGACCATGCTCAGATTCCCGGCGCGCTACTTCGTGGACTTCTTCAACAACCACGGCCTCTTGTCGGTGAACGATCGCCCGCAGTGGCGCGTCATTCGTGGCGGCAGCCGCAGCTATATCGGTCCGCTGACCGCACCGTTTGCGGACCGGATCCAGCTCAATGCGCCGGTGATGCGTGTACATCGCAACGCCGCAGGCGTCGAGCTGGTGCTGCGCGACGGCCACCGCGCATGGTTCGACGGCGTGGTGTTCGCCTGCCATTCGGACCAGGCCCTGGCCATGCTCGCGCAACCGACCGAGGCCGAGCGCAGCATTCTGGGCGCCATCCCCTACCAGCCGAACCGTGCCGTGCTGCACACCGACGAGCGCCTGCTGCCGCGTCGTCGGGCGGCATGGGCAGCCTGGAACTACCACATCCCGGCGGAGCGCCGGTCCGCCGTGTCGGTCACCTACAACATGAACATCCTGCAGGGCCTGGACGCCGAGCGGCAGTTCCTGGTGACGCTGAACCCGGCCAGCGAGATCGCGGCCGACAAGGTCGTCAGGGAAATCGTGTACCAGCACCCGGTCTACACCCCCGAAGGCGTCGCTGCGCAGCGGCGGCGTGCCGAGTTGATGGGCGCCAACCGCAGCTTTTATTGCGGCGCCTGGTGGAGCTACGGCTTCCACGAAGACGGGGTCAAGAGTGGACTGGTCGCCGCAGCGGCCGTGCAGGCCTGGAGCCAAGATGCAAAGCTGTCTCTACGCCGGGCGAGTTAGCCACCGCCGGCATGGCGGCGGCGACGATCCGGTCTCGAACCGTTTCGAGTACCGGCTGTTCATGGTGTGGCTCGACCTGGCCGAGCTGGACACCGTGTTCCGTGGCCGCTGGCTCTGGTCGACCCGGCGCAGGAACCTGGCCTGGCTGCGCCGCGAGGACCATTTCGGCGATCCGTCACAGCCGCTGGACACCGCGGTTCGCGATCTCGTGCTGCAACGCACCGGTCAACGTCCGGCCGGGCCGATCCGCATGCTCACGCACCTGCGCTACTTCGGCCACTGCTTCAACCCGGTGACTTTTTACTATTGTTACGACCGGGCCGGCGAACACACCGAGACAATCGTGGCGGAAGTGAGCAACACGCCCTGGGGCGAGCGGCACTGCTACGTGCTGCCACGCAGTGCGGCCCGGTTGCGTGGGCCCAGCCAGGAATTCGCGCTGGACAAGCAATTCCATGTCTCGCCGTTCCTGCCCATGGAAACCCGTTACCAGTGGCGCTTCACCGAACCCGATGCCCGCCTGCTGGTGCATCTGGGCAACGAACAGCAGGGACGGCATGCCTTCGACGCCACGCTGACCCTGGAGCGGCGTGACATTACCCGCGCGTCGCTCGCCGCCGCGCTGCTGCGATTCCCGTTCATGACCCTGAGGGTCGTGCTGCTGATCTACTGGCAGGCGCTCAAGTTGAAGCTCAAGGGCGCCCGCTTCTACACGCATCCGGCGAAACGCGATGCCGGCATGGAGACCCCGTCATGATGAGAGAGCACATCATTCCCGCCGGCATGGCACCGGACTCGGCCGCCGGCCGCATCACGCCGACCCGCTTGCAACGCTTCGCTCGCCGGCAACTGGTCAGTCGCATGGCGCGGCTGGAGCACGGCGCCCTCGAGGTGCACGACGGCGAAGGCATGCTGCGCTTCGGCAAGGATCGCGAAGGCACCGGGCTGCGCGCACGCATCGAGGTGCTGCACCCGCAGTTCTGGGCCGACGCGGTGTTCGGCGGCACGACCGGCGCCGGCGAGGCCTATATCCACGGGCTGTGGAAATGCGATGACCTGACGGCCCTGGTGCGCATGATGGTGGCCAATAGGCACGTGCTCGAGGAGGTGGACGGAGCCGCCACGCGCTTCGCGGCGCTCGGCCGGCGTCTCGGCCACTGGCTCAACCGCAACAGCCGCGCCGGCAGCCGCCGCAACATCTCGGCGCACTACGACCTCGGCAACGATTTGTTTGCCCTGTTCCTCGACCCGACCATGAACTATTCCAGCGGTATTTTCGAAACGCCGGACGCCACCATGGAACAGGCCTCGATCGCCAAGATGGACGCTGCATGCCGGAAGCTCGACCTGCAACCCGGCGATCACCTGCTGGAGATCGGCACCGGCTGGGGCGGCCTCGCGATTCACGCCGCCGGCCGCTACGGCTGCCGCGTCACGACCACCACGATTTCGAGAGAGCAGCATGCGCTGGCCGCACAACGCATTCGCGACGCGGGGCTGGAAGACCGCATCGAACTGCTGTTGTGCGACTACCGCGACCTCGAAGGCCGATACGACAAGCTGGTGTCCATCGAGATGATCGAGGCGGTGGGCCACCAGTACCTCGATACCTATTTCCGCACCTGCTCGAGCCTGCTGAAGCCCGACGGCCTGATGCTGTTGCAGGCGATCACCATCCGCGACGAGCATTACGAACAAGCGCTCAAGTCGGTGGACTTCATCCAGCGCTTCGTATTTCCCGGTGGCTTCCTGCCTTCGGTGTCCGCGATGAGTGCCAGCCTGGCGCGCACCGGCGACCTGCAGATGCTTCATTTGCAGGACATCGGGCTGCACTACGCCACCACCCTGAAGCGCTGGCGTGAGCGCTTTTTCGCAAACCTCGACGCGGTGCGCGCGCTCGGCTACCCGGACAGCTTCATCCGGCTATGGGAGTTCTATCTCTGCTACTGCGAGGGGGCGTTCCTCGAGCGCAACATCGGCAATGTGCAGCTGTTGCTGGCGAAACCCCGCAACCGGCGCGCCTCGCTCGGCTACTAGAGCTCCACCGGGCAGCCGAACCCCGGCGGCTTGACCACCAGCAGGTCGCAGCCGACGCGGTCCAGCAGCCGCTCGGCCGTGCCGCCGATGAACACCTGCTCGAGCCGGCTGCGGGAAATGCCGCCCGCCACCAGCAGGTCGATGCCGAGATCGTCCACCAGCCTGGGCAACTCCCGCTCCGGGCGACCTTCGGCGATGCGCAGGCGCGCGGCCGGTATGCCGCGGCCTTCCAGCAGTCGCAGCACCGCCGCGCGCAAGCGCTGCAACAGGTCGCCGGCGTATTCCTCCGGCGAGGAGCCGAGCGCCTCGGGCATCATTCCCAGCACCGCCGTGGACTCCAGCGACGCCATCGAGAGCATGCAGTGCGCCACCCAGGCCTCGCCGCCCAGTGCCTCGCCGAGGCACTCGGCCTCGTCCAGGATGGCGTGATCGAGCCGCGCATGACGGTCGTCCCGGTGGCTCGGGTCCACCGCAGCGAGCAGTCTTGGTGTAGCCGGCCAGGCCGCGCCCTTCACCAGCAGCAGCGGCGCCGGGCAGATGCGAATCAGCTGCCAGTCGGCCGCGCTCAGCGTCGCGCGCGCCAGCCACTCGTGGTAGTGCGTGCGCATCACCACGTACGCTGCGCCGACGGCGAGCGCACGGCGCGCCACGGCTTCGTGACGGGGATTGGCGTACTCGGCGGCCGTACGCACTTCGAGCCCGTCCGCGCTCAGCGGCGCGGCCACGGACTCCAGCCACTCGCGCCGCGCAACGACGCGCGCCTCCCGCGCGGCCTCGAGACGTTCGGTGACGCGAAAATGGCTGCCCTCCATCGCCTGGTCGAACTCGCAGGCGAACAGCTCGAGTGGCGCACCAAGCGCCGCGGCCACACGTCGCGCACGCGCCAGGGCGTGGCCCGCCCCGTCCGCCGGGTCCATGACGACCAGCACCGGCGCGAGCTTGGATTCGTTCATCGGGATTACCTCAGCTGCGGGCTCCGCCGCTGGCCGTCACCATCCGGCAGGAAGGACCCGCCCAGCGCCTCGAGTGCCTCGGCATCCAGGATCTGCACCTCGCGCCGGCGCACCGACACCAGCCCGTCTTCCTGGAACCGGGCGAACAGCCGGCTGATGGTCTCGGTGGCGAGCCTCAGGTGGCTGGCAAGGTCCCGGCGCGGCATGGGAAGACTCAGCAGGTCGGGCGGCAGGCCGCGCCGGGCGTAGCGCTTCGACAGGCTGAGCAGGAAGCCCGCCAGCCGTTCCTCGGCGCTGTGATCCGTGGCCAGTTGCGCGCTGGCCGACAGCTCGCGACTCATGATGCGGAGCATTTGTGCCTGCAGGCCCGGCACCTCGTGGATCACCTGCTCGAGCCGCGCGAACGGCACCGCACACACGGTCGTCGCCTGCAGGGCGACCGCATTGCAGCGATTGCGCCCGGAGTGAATGCCGTCCAGCCCGGCCACCTCGCCGGCGATGTGGAAGCCCAGCACGTGCTCGCGGCCCTGGTTGTCGATGGTGTAAGTCTTCACCGCGCCGCTCTTCACCGCATAGAGCGCGTGGAAGGCGTCGCCTTCCCGGAACAGGTGTTCGCCGCTGCGAATCGGCCCGCGAGAATGCACGATGGACTCGAGCTTCTGCATGTCGTCCGCGCCGAGCCCCAGCGGCAGGCACAGGTCGCGGAGCGAGCAACTGCGGCAGCTCTGGCGAAGCTGCGCGATGCTGACGACATTCGAGTCGCGCGCGGCAGGCATGGTTTGCCTCGAATATTAGCTACTACGGATTGTAAACAAAGACTTGCACGCGGGTGGCTAGTGAAAGCACCTATTTACCCTTCGGAAGACCGCAGTCCAGAATTGATCCAAATCAACTCCGGAATTGTGCGCGTGATTAGAATTCCATGCAAATTCAACAACAAAGCATGGGAGTTTTGTCATGCGTACATTTGCTTCAGCACTCGCACTGGCGGCCGCGCTCGGCCTGGCCGCCCCCGCTTACGGACACGAGGCAGGCGACTGGCTGGTCCGCTTCGGCGCCAGCAACGTCGACCCGAAGAGCGACAACGGCTCGATCGACCTGACGGCGACCGGGATCCTCGGCGTGCAGGACGTCACGGTCGACAGCAAGGTCGGCGTGACCTTCAACGTGGCCTATATGTACACCGA
>DAOMOU010000018.1:0-17476 GCA_035444525.1 Gammaproteobacteria bacterium
CGACTGACGCGCCAGTTGCTGCCCGAAATGTGCCAGAGGTCGGCCAGGCCATTGCCGTTCCAGTCCGCCGTGGCGTAGGCCGCGTTGCTCGCACTGAGGCCGGTGGGAACGGTCTCCAGAATATTGTTGCGATAGGTCAGCGCGGTGAAGTACCCGTCGGGACGCGCCACGAGCAGGTCATCGCGACCGTCCAGGTTCCAGTCCAGCACGACCGCCTTGGTCCACTGGTGACTGTCCAGGCCGGTCCATTCGCTCACCCAGCGACCACCCCGGTTCAGCGATACCTGCATCTGCGTGCCGGAGGGCGGGATGGACACGATGTCGGTCAGGCCGTCACCATTGATATCCAGCAGCATCGGCTGCTCGTGGTGCCGCACACCGACATCCGCCCAGGGGCGCTCCAGCGTGTCGGTGTCCGGGTTCCAGCGCAACGGGCCCGACGTCATGCCGCAGGTGGTCGAGCCGCTGCTTTGTGTTTCAACGAGGAACCCGCCGCCGCCTGGGGCCGACTCGATCTCGAATCCGCCACCGCCACCACCGCCGCCACCACCACCGCCCGACGGCTGGCAGCCGTCATAGGTGACGAGCAGATCTGTCAGGCCGTCGCCGTCGAATTCCAGCGGCATGAATTTCTGGCCGTCGGCGACCGTCCAGCCGGTATTCACCGGGCTCGCGAGAAAGCCTCCGCCGTCCGCGCCGCGGTAGACCCAGAGCTTGCCGCCGCTCTTGTAGAACAGCTCCGGCACGCCGTTGCCCGTGACGTCGAACGCCGCCGGGTTCCTCGAGTATGCGCCATAGTGCGGCCGGCCGGTGTTCTGGTAGGCAAAGCCGGTGCCCGTGGAACGATAGAGGTCCCAGTTGCCGCTGCTGGTGTTGGCCACCAGCAGGTCCATCAGGCCGTCGCCGTTGTAGTCCAACACGACCGCCTCCTCGAATCGCATGTTCGAGCCGGCCGGCACCGAACTGGTGACGTAGCTGCCGCCATTCTTCGCGAAATAGATTCGGATGGAGTTGCTGGTCCGCTGCACCAGGTCGAGGCGGCCGTCACCGCTCACGTCCAGCATCTTGACGTTGCCGCCCGCCGGACCCACCTGCTGGACCGGGGAATGGATGAAGCCCTGCTGACCGTTCTCCCACGCGAAAGTCGTCGCCGGCAGGCACGGCGCACCGGTGCCCGCGCATTCCTGGATCGAGACCAGTCGACTCAGGCCACTGTACGGCGCCTGCTGGTAGTCGAGCCCGTAGCGCCGCACCGCGTTGCTCTGGCCTTCGTAGACCTGCAGCGCGCTGAGCCGCCGGGTCAGCGCCTGCCTGGTGCCGCCGAAGCCGAAGCCGTACGACTTGTCCTGCCGGCTCGTCGTGTAACTCAGCACGACCCGACCCAGCACCACGCTGTTGCGGTTGAACCACTTGATCTCGCTCGGCCAGTACTCGCCGAGCGTCGCGTCCCGTCCGTAGCTGAACGTGATGTAATTGCCAAGCTTGTCCTCGATGCGATTCAGCGCCCAGACGATCGGCACGCCGGCGATGTCCCCCACCGAGGTGATCCGGCTGTCCGTCGTCTGACCGTAGATGCGCTTCAGGCCGGCGCGGTCGGTCACCTCGAAACGGGTCGGCGCACCATTGGGGACGCCATAGCTGAAGACTTCCTGGAAACTCTGGACTTCGGTGAAGTAGCGCACACCGTTGGCGCCGTAGGTCCCCGACTGGTGCCGGAGCAGCTGGCCGTCCAGGCAGAAGCGGTCGGCGGACGACAGGGTGACGCCATCACTGCGCGCAACGCCCTCGGAGTCCCTGATCGCCGGGCAGCGGGAAATCGCCGACAGGCCCGATAGCGACCAGCCCACACCGAGCTGGCCGTTGCCGGCGCGCGAGTGGTACAGCAGCGCCAGTTCGGGCTGCATGCCGGCGGCGCCCGGCGGCACGCTCAGCGGGACCTGGTAGGTCGCAGCGCCTGCCGGGTCTACGGAGAATTCCCCCGGCGTGTAGCCGGCCACCTGGGCCAGGGCCGGCATCGCCAGCCCTCCCGACGCGAGCATCAATGCCACCGAGAAAGAACGCCGGATCGCCGCACCGTGGCCCATCGCCCCACCCTCCCCCAACACGGTTGTGCTGTTTTTGGGTGATTACGACCATATTTGGTGTTTTTGTCAAGATTCCCCGGGCCGCGCGATGTGCAGCACATTGACTACTCGCGGATTCGGGGCGTGGGATCTGACATTTGTCCGTAGTAGCCGGAAACTGGCAAAACCGGGGTCAGAGACAGGTTTTCTTTTGCCCGCTCCTGCGCGGGGCCTGGGCCTATGGTTCCGGTTGCCTGCGGGCGCGCGGCGCCATAGGCCGGCCTGCGCTCGGACAAGGAAAAACTCGCTCGGCCGGCCTATGACACCCCGCCCCCGCTGCGCTCGAGGCGAAGGCAGCGCCCGGCCACCACTGCAGCGCTGACACGGGCAACGGTCGACGCCGGCCCAGGCAACTCTGCAGCGGGACCGGGACGTCACAGGCGCGCTGAGCGAGCTGAGATTTCGCCGAGCGAAGCGCGCCTGTGGCGGCGCGGTCCCGCGGGCAACCGCCAACCGAAGCGCACCCATGGCGGCGCGCCCCCGCGGTCGACCAGCGACCTAAGGCGGTACCGCCCGGTGACGTCGGAGCATGGCGACGCCCAACAGCGCCGCGAGCAGGCCGGCGTTCCCGAGGCCGGCCTCGGGAACGCCGACGCGAAAGTAGGTGGCGAGGAAGGCAGCGGCGACGGCGGCGAGCAACAGCGCGCCGTAGCGGAACGACTTGTCTCGCACCAGCAGCACCGCGCCGGCGAGCTCCGCGCACGACACCGCCCACAGCGACCAGGCCGGCCAGCCCAGCACGGCGAAGCGCAGGATGTTGAACTCGGGATGCGAGAGCCGGAGCGCCGCGCGGGCGGCGAAGATGGCGGCGATGACGATCGTGGCGACCTGCAGCGGCGGCACGCGGATCATCGCGGCCGGCCCGCCGCCGCAAACCAGTCCGCCATGACGCCGTCGATCCAGCTGGCGCCGACCAGCGAGGGCAGGAAGCCGCAATGGCCGCCGCGCCGGGTCACGACCACCTGCAGTGCAGCGGGGCGCGCCAGTCGCGACACGTCGCGGGCAGGGATGACGGGATCGTCGGCAGCCGCCACCAGCAGCGTCGGCGCGGTGATGGTGGCCAGCACCTCGCCGACGATCGCGTAGCCGGCCAGGTAGCTGGCGAGATCGGGGTATTCGCTGTAGTCATGCACGAAGAAATCGGTCATGTCGCGCAGCCCGCGGAAGCGTTGCAGGTCGCCGAAGCGATAGCGCTCCGGAAACAGTCGAGCCTTGATGGCCAGCGAGCGCCGCCACTTGGCCATGAAGTAGCGCTGGTAGAGCTGCGGACCCTGCTCCATGGCGTCGAGCGTGCTGGCGGGATCGAGCACCGGGCAGACCGCCATGACCCGCGCCAGCGGAATTCCGGCCGCGGCGGCGCGCGCCGCCACCCGCATCGCGAAATTTCCGCCGAGGGAGAAGCCGCCGAGGCACAGCGGCTCGCCGGGAAACAGGGCCGCAATCCTTGCCACCGCGCCAACCACCTCCGGCAAGCGGTTGGAATGGAAGATGTCCTCGTTCAGATGGTGGCTCGGGCCGTGGTCGCGCAGGTGCAAGCGGATCACCGACCAGCCTTCGGCGTACATCCGCGTCGCGGCGGACAGCAGGTAGGACGAATCCCCGGCACCCTCCCAGCCGTGAATCAGTACCGCGACGCCGCGTGGCGGCGGCTCCCTGCCTTCGGGCTGCGGCGCATGCCAGCTGTGCAGGCGCACGCCTGCGCCGCAATCCAGTAGCAGGGTGCGGCTCACCTCCGCCAGCGGGGCGGCCCGCCGCCGCAGCAGGCGGCGCCGGAAGGGCGAACTGGGCAGCACCGACTGAAGGTGCGCATTGGCAATCAGTCCGGTCGGCGCAAACTCCAGCGCACTTTCAGGCGGCACTGCCTGCCTCGATGTAGATCGGCCCGGAGCCCGGCAGCTGCTCGATGAATTCGCGTCCGACGAGTTGCGAGGGCGTCAGATGGCCCGCCACGCGCCCCATCCCGAGCACGCGCTCGACGATGCCGAGCGCGGCGTGCACGGTGACGTCGTAGCCGTTGGCCACCTTGATCCGCCCGGTGACGACCTGTCCCATGCCGTTGTCCGCCTCGCCCCACACGAAGGTCGGCGTGCGCGCACGCTGCTCCTCGCGCGGCCCGCGTACCGACTTGCCGACCCGGCCCTTGAGCCACGACTGCACCGGGCCGAGGCCCAGCAGCGGGCGCACCCAGTTCGTGCGCTTGAGCCGGGCGACCAGCCTGGGCGAGGCCGGAATGTAAACCTCGATGTCCTGGATACCGGTGGTATGCCAGGCGGTCGAGACGTCGCCCCAGGGGATGGTCATGGCCAGCTTCTCGCCATCGCCGAAATCGATGCGGCGGGTGCGCCAGGCGAGCGGCACGGTGATGAGCCGGCCCTCGCGCCGCACCCGCCCGCCCTGTGCCAGCCCCTCGACCGAGGTGCGGGCGGTGCCGGGGCTCATGCCGCCGCGCGAATCGAAGCCGAGGGCGAGACGCGTGGCGTCGGGCAGCGCGGCCTTGAGCGCGGCCGCGAGGCAGTCCGTGGGCACGACGTCGAAGCCTACCCCCGGACAGAGCAGCACGCCGCGACGCCGGGCCTCGGCATCGAGGCCGTGCGCCAGTTCGAACACCGCGATCTCGCCGGTGATGTCGAGGTAATGCGCCCCGGTCTCGATGCAGGCCTCCATCGTCGGCCGGGCGGTGGCAGAGAATGGGCCCGCGCAATGCAGCACCAGGGTCATGCCGGCAATGCCCTCGCGGACCGCGGCGGGATTGCCCAGCTCGAAGCAGCGGTGCTCCAGTCCGAGCTCGCGCGCCAGCGGGGCGACCTTGTCCGCGCTGCGTCCCGCCAGCACGGGCGCGCGGCCGCGCCGCACGGCCTCGCGCGCGATCAGCTCGCCGGTGTAGCCATTGGCGCCGTAGATCATCCAGGACTCGCTCATGCGCTGGCGCTCCGCTTGCCGGCCGGTCGGCCCTGGGCCTTGAGAAAGCCCGCCGCCTGTCGCTTGACGGCGGTAAAGAACAGGTCGGGCGACATGCGCTTCAGCATCAGGATGGCACGGGCCTCGGCGTGCGGCACGATCATGAACTGCTTCTTGCGCACGCCCCGCCGCACGATGCGAGCGACGTCGTCGGCATCCAGCGGCGATTTCTCCATCAGCCGCAGGGCCATCTGGCGCGACGCCTCACTGCCACTGAAATCCTCCAGCAGGTTGGTCTTGAAGAAGGACGGACACACCACGCTGACGCCGATGCCGTGCGGCGCCAGTTCGACGCGCAGGGTTTCCGACAGCGAAACCACCCCGGCCTTCGAGACGTTGTAGGCGGCGACGCCCGGCGGCGACACGAAGCCGGCGGCCGAGGCGACGTTCACCACGTGGCCGGAGCCCGCCCGGATCATGGCCGGCAGGAAGGCCCGGCAGACGTTCACGACGCCGAACAGGTTGACCTCCATGATCCGGCGCCAGTCCTCCTCCGGCGTGTCGACCACGGTACCCGAGCCGGCCACGCCGGCGTTGTTCACCAGCACGTCGAGGCCGTGCCAGCCACGCCGGATGGCAGTGGCCGCCGCGGCCACCGACTCCGTGTCGGTCACGTCGCAGCCGAGCGCCAGCGCCTTGCCGCCGGCCGCCTCGATCTCCTCGCCTACCGTCGCGGCGCTGTCCGCGTCCCGGTCGAGAAGGGCCACGCGCCAGCCCGCGCGCGCATGGTCCAGCGCCATCGCGCGGCCCAGGCCGCTGCCGCCGCCGGTAATTACGATCCTCTGCTGTTTCATCTTCGCAGGCCCGCCGTGCTGTCCCTGAAACCGACATGATGCACGAGGCCGCGCCCATTGTTGACACCGCGCGAAGCGGGGCCCTATGGTTCCGGCCCTCCCGACCTGCGTCGGCCACAGCGAGCCCGCATTTTTTCATGGCAGTCGTCTACCTCATCCGGCACGGCCAGGCATCCTTCGGCAGCGAGGACTACGACCGGCTGTCCGAGCTCGGCCGCCGGCAGGCGGGACTGCTGGGCGCGCACCTCAAGCGCAGCGGACCGCACGTCGACGCCCTGCTCAGCGGCGGACTGCGGCGCCAGCAGGACACGGCGGCCGAGATCGCCACGGCGCTCGGCGAGCGCGCCCCGGAAATCACCATCCGCAACGATTTCAACGAATACGACCACATCGGCGTCATCCGCGCCTACATGCCGCTGTTCATGACCGAGGTCGGCGGGCCGCGTGGCCTCGAGGACGCCCAGGTCTTCAGTGATCACAAGCTGTTCGAGTTCGCGTTTCGCTTCATGATCAAGTCCTGGATGGACAACCGGCCACACGACAACGACGCGCTCGAAAGCTGGCGCGATTTCTGCGGCCGGGTGAGCGCCGGGCTCGACCATGTGCTCACTGCGCACGGCCCCAAGGCGCGGGTGGCGATCGTCACCTCCGGCGGCACCATCGCCGCCGCCTTGCGCGCGGTCCTCGGCCTGTCGAACAAGCGGACCCTGTCGATGAACTGGAGCATTTACAATGCGTCGCTGACGCAGCTCTATTACGGGCGCTCCGCGCGGCACGAGGATGCGCTGCTGCTCGGTTTCAACAACGTGTCCCACCTGGAGCAGTCGGGTGGGCGGGACCTCATCACCTTCCGGTAGGCGCCATGGACTTTCAGATCGATTCCGAACTGTCGGCGAAGCTTGCGCAGATCCGCGCGTTCGTCATCGAAAGGGTCCAGCCGCTCGAGCCGCTGCTGTTGGCGGGCGAGTGGGATGCGCTGGATGCAGGCATCGCCGCCTGCCGCGCGGAAGTCAGGGCACGCGGCTGGTGGGCGCCCAACCTGCCGGCCGCCGAGGGCGGCACGGGGCAGGGGCTGGTGACGCTGGGCCTGGTCTCCGAGGTCCTGGGACGCAGCCCGCTCGGCCATTTCGTGTTCGGCTGCCAGGCGCCCGACGCCGGCAACGCCGAGCTGCTGGCCTCCCACGGGACACCGGCGCAGCGCGCGCAGTTTCTCGAGCCGCTGGCAACCGGTGAGATCCGCAGCTGTTTCCTGATGACCGAGCCGGAGTTCGCCGGCTCCAACCCCACCGAGATGGGCACCACCGCCGAACGCGACGGCGACGAGTTCGTCATCAACGGCCACAAGTGGTTCGCCACCGCTGCCGACGGCGCGCGCTTCGGCATCTGCATGGCCGTTACCGATCCGGGCGCCGACAAGTACCGCCGCGCCAGCATGATCCTGGTGGAGACCGACCGGCCCGGTTACCGGCTGGTGCGCAACATCCCGGTGATGGGCCATCCCGGCCGCGGCTTCTTCAGCCACGGCGAGGTGCGCCTCGAGAACGTGCGCGTGCCGGTGGAGAACCTGCTCGGCGAGGCCGGCGCCGGCTTCGCCATGGCGCAGGAGCGGCTCGGACCGGGCCGCATCCACCACTGCATGCGCTGGCTGGGCATCTGCCGGCGGGCACTGGACGAGATGATCGCCCACGTCCTCAAGCGCGAGATCAAGCCCGGCCTGCCGCTGGCGAAGATGGGCGCCATCCAGGACTGGATCGCGGAGTCGGCCGCCGAGGTCGAGGCGGCGCGCGCGCTGGTCCTGATGACGGCGTGGACCATCGAGCAGGAGGGCTTCCGTGCCGCGCGCGAGCGCGTCTCGATGATCAAGTACTACACCGCCAACGTCATGCAACGGGTGGTCGACCGCGCCCTGCAGGCCCACGGCGGCCTCGGCGTCACCGACGACCGTATCCTGGCCTTCTTCTTCCGCGAGGAGCGCGCCGCGCGCATCTATGACGGCCCCGACGAAGTGCATCGCATGGCCGTGTCGCGGCGACTGCTGAAGTCGGCGGCGGAAAGGTGAGCGAAGCCGGCGCCCGGGAGGAAGCACGCGCACCGCGCGCCGGCGAGGAACTCGACGCCGGGCGCGTGGCGGATTACCTCGGCAGTGTGCTGCCGGGCTTCGCCGGGCCGGTCGAGATCGCGCAGTTTCCCGGCGGCGCCTCCAACCTGACCTACCTGGTGCGCAGCGCCGCCGGCGAGTGGGTGCTGCGCCGCCCGCCCTTCGGCACCAAGGCGCGCAGCGCCCACGACATGGGTCGCGAGTACCGTATCCTGTCGCGCATTCACGACGCCTTCCCCTACGCGCCGCAGCCGCTGCTGTTCTGCGCCGACCGCGACGTGCTGGGCGAGGAGTTCTACCTCATGGAGCGGCTCAAGGGCCTGATCCTGCGCCGCGACCTGCCGGCGGGGATGGCGCTGTCCCCGGCCCAGGCCGACGCGCTGTGCCGCAACCTGGTGGACGTGCACGTGGAGTTGCACGCCATCGATCCCGAGACGGCCGGCCTCGGCGAGCTCGGGCGGCCCGAAGGCTACGTGGCGCGCCAGGTCGCCGGCTGGTCGGAGCGCTATCGCGCCGCGCGCACCGACGACGTGCCCGACAACGAGGCGCTGATGGCCTGGCTGGAAGCCAACCGGCCGCCCGAGGCTGCGCGCGCGGCCATCATTCACAACGACTACAAGTTCGACAACGTGGTGCTGGGGGAGACGCCGGACGGCTGGCGCATCACCGGCGTGCTCGACTGGGAGATGGCGACCCTCGGCGACCCGCTGATGGACCTCGGCGCTTCCCTCGCCTACTGGGTCCAGGCCGATGATCCGGAGCCATTGCGGCAGATCCGCATGCTGCCGACACACCTGCCGGGCATGATGCGCCGGGCCGAGGTCGTGGAGTATTACTGCGCGCGCGCCGGCCTCGCGCCGGTGCGCTTCGATTTCTACTATGTATACGGCCTGTTCCGCCTGGCCGTGATCGTCCAGCAGATCTACTTCCGCTTCGTGCTCGGCCAGACGAAGAACCCGCGCTTCGCGCCCTTCGGGCAGTTCTGCACCGTGTTGTCGCGATCGGCCGAGGCCGTGGCCGCCGGCAAGGCACCGTTCTGAGATCCGCTTCCGAGGAGTTCCTGATGAGCCATTCACTGTTCAACCTCGACGGCCGCGTCGCGCTGGTGACCGGCGCCTCGCGCGGCATCGGCGAGGCCACCGCGCACCTGCTGGCGCGCCACGGCGCCCACGTCATCGTCAGCTCGCGCAAGCACGACAGCGTCGCGGCCGTCGCGGAGGCGATCCGCGCGGCGGGCGGCAAGGCGTCCGCGCTCGCCTGCCACGTCGGCGAGACCGCGTCGATCGACGCGGCCTTCGCACTGATCGAGCAAGAGCATGGCCGGCTGGACATCCTCGTGAACAACGCCGCCACCAATCCGCACTTCGGCCACATCACGTCGACGCCCGTGTCGATGCTGGAGAAGACCGTCGAGGTCAACGTGCGCGGCTATTTCGTGATGTCGCAGAAGGCGGCCCTGCTGATGAAGTCCCACGGCGGCGGCTCCATCATCAACACCTCGTCCATCAACGGCGTCCGGCCGGGACCGGGCCAGGGCATCTACTCGGTCACCAAGGCAGCCGTGATTTCGATGACCCAGGCCTTCGCCAAGGAGTGCGCACCCTGGAAAGTCCGGGTCAATGCCGTGCTGCCCGGCCTGACCGACACGAAGTTTGCCGCAGCGCTGATCGAGAACGAGCGCATGCTGAACATGATCCTGCCGCTGATCCCGATGGGCCGCGTGGCGAGCCCGGAGGAAATCGCCCCGGCGATCCTGTTCTTTGCCTCCGACGCAGCCTCGTACGTCACCGGCGCCTGCCTGCCGGTGGACGGCGGCTTCCTGTCCTGAGGCGCCGGACCGGCACGGCCAGGGAACATTGAAGCTGCTGCTCGCGCTCGTGCTGGTGTGGATCGCCAACCTGCCGTTCGGCTACTGGCGGGAGGGCCTGGTCCGCCTGTCGCCGGCCTGGTTCGTTGCGATCCACGCCCCCGTGCCGCTGGTGTTCCTGATCCGCGAGTGGCTGGATCTGGACTGGCGCCTCGCCACCCTGCCGCTGTTCCTGGCGGCCTATTTTGCAGGCCAGTGGCTGGGCGGGCGCGTGCGCCGCCAGGTGGCCAGGCGGACTGGAGGAAACTGAGCCCTGGACTATGCTTTGGACAGGAATCGTGGCAGCGAGGTGGGCGCCATGACCGAAGCATCACGCCGTCGCCAGGTGGTGGAAAAGCTGCGCCGGGAGCGGGATGAGCTCAAGCTCAAGATGCACCTCGGCAAGGCCGAGCTGAAGGACGAGTGGGAGGCGCTGGAGCGCAAGTGGGAGCGGCTCGAGGGGCGCATGGAAGGCGCCGCCGGGGAAGCCCGCGAAGCGTCGCGCGACGTCGGCGCGGCGTTCGGCGTGCTGGCCGACGAGCTCGGCGAGGCCTATCGCCGCATCCGCGCGCGGCTCGGCTGAACGGGGCGCGCGCCTAGAGCCGCCGGTATTCGACGATTTCGAGGGCGCCGCGCAGGCTGCCCTCCTCGTACTGCTCGAGCCGGATCAGCGCGCCGTCCATGTCGGGCGCGATCCAGAGCCGGAACAGCCGGTCGCGTCGCCGGCTGCGGTACTCCAGGCGCAGCGTTTCGACCTCCCCCAGGGGCGTCGACAGGATTTCGCGGCCCGCGATCTCGACATCGACTTCTTCGACCCGCGCACGATCGTCGATGATCCGGTACTCGTCCTGCAACTTGCCGCGCGCCAGGTCGTTGGACAGCACCAGCCGCAGGCTGAGCAGGTCGTAGATGCCCGGCTCCCAGTCCGTGGTGGTCTGGCGGCCGCGGTAGTCGATGTGGACCTGGTGCTCGGCGAGGTCGAAGCGGATGTCGCTGTGGCGGCCGTTGAGTTCGTCCCGCCGGCGATACGACAGGGGCACGATGCCGCCGTCGCCGTCCAGCATCACCAGGCTGGTTTCCTTGAGCTCGCGATTGATGAAGCTGAGCAGGCCGCGCGGCTCGACCCAGGAGCGGTAGGTGTACAGGCCGTCGTCCTGCTGCTCCAGGCGCAGGCCGGCGCGCACCTTGATGCGGCGCACGGTCGCGTGATAGATCGCCTCGTGCAGCGGCACCGCCAGCGCGGGCGCCGGATCGGCCGACCGCTCCGCGGCGTCGGTCGCAACGGCTGACGACGGCGCCGCGCACAGCAGCAGCGCCAGCAGCGCCGCCGGCCAGGATGCGTTGCTGGCAGGCAGGTCAGGCACCGGTGGCCTCGTCGCGCAGCGCCCGGCGGAGAATCTTGCCGACGTTGGTCTTCGGCAGCTCGTCGCGGAACTCCACGTGCCGCGGCACCTTGTAGGCCGTCAGGTTCTCCCGGCACCAGGCCGTCACGCCGGCAGCATCCAGCCCGGAGCCCGGCTGCTTGACGACGAAAATCTTCACCGCCTCGGTGGACTTCGGGTCGGGCACGCCGATGCAGGCCGCCTCGACGACGTCCGGGTGCTGGGTGACGACGTTCTCCACCTCGTTGGGGAACACGTTGAAGCCGGACACCAGGATCATGTCTTTCTTGCGGTCCACGATGCGGAAGAAGCCCTGCGGGTCCATGGTGGCGATGTCGCCGGTGCGCAGGAAGCCGTCCGGGTGCATCACGCCCTCGGTCGCCTCGGGGCGCTGCCAGTAGCCCTTCATGACCTGCGGGCCGCGCACGCAGAGCTCGCCCGGCTGGCCCACCGGCAACTCGCGCCCGTCGTCGTCGCGGATCACCACCTCGGTGGACGGCAGCGGCAGGCCGATGGTGCCGGTGAACACCTCCGTGACGCTCGGCGGCTGCATGCTCACCACCGGCGAGGTCTCGGTCAGGCCGTAGCCCTCCTGGATGTACTTCCCCGTCACCTCGTGCCAGCGCTTCGCGACCGCGGCCTGCAGCGCCATGCCGCCGGCGCCCGCCCACTTGAGCGGCCCGAAGTCGAGCTTGGCGAAGCCGGGATCCTGCAACAAGGCGTTGAACAGCGTGTTGACGCCCGTGATCATCGTGAACCGCAGCGTCGACAACTCCTTGACGAAGGCCGGGATGTCGCGCGGATTGGTGATCAGCACGTTGAGGCCGCCCACGGAGGTCATCAGCAGGCAGTTACACACCAGGCTGAACACGTGGTAGAGCGGCAGCGCGGTGATGACCACCTCGGTGCCCTCCTCGAACAGCCCGCCGACCCAGGCGCGCATCTGGCGCAGGTTCGCCACCATGTTCCGGTGGGTGAGCATGGCGCCCTTCGACACCCCGGTGGTGCCGCCGGTGTACTGCAGGAAGGCCAGGTCGTCCTGGCTGACGGTCACCGGCTCGAAGCCCTTCTGCCGCCCGCGCGCCAGCGCATCCTCGAGCCTGAGGTGCCCGGACAGCTGGTATTCCGGCACCATTTTCTTCACCCGGCGCACGACGAAGTTGACGATGTGGCGCTTCGGGAAAGGCAACAGGTCGCCGATCCCGGTGACGGCGACGTGCTTCACCGGAGTCTCGGCGATGACCTTCTCGAGCGTGGCGGCGAAGTTCTCGAGAATCAGGATGGCCTCGGCGCCCGAGTCCACCAGCTGGTGCTTCAGCTCCCGCGGCGTATACAGAGGGTTGACGTTCACCACCGTCATGCCGGCCCGCAGGGCACCGAACAGCGCCACCGGGTACTGCAGCAGGTTCGGCAACATGATCGCCACGCGGGCGCCGCGTGCCAGCCCCAGATCCTTGCTCAACCAGCCGGCGAATTCCGCCGACAGCCGGTCCAGTTCCGCGTAGCCCATGGTGCGGCCCATGCAGGCGAACGCCGGCCGGTCTGCGAAGCGTTTCGCGCTGTCCTCGAAAATGCTGACCAGCGTCGCCCCGTCGCTGAGATCGATCTCGGCAGGTGTTCCGGGCTGGTAACTCTGGATCCAGGGCTTGTCCACGCTCAGGCTCTCCGGTCGGTTGAAGGAGCGGGCATTAAATCAGCGCCCACGCGGCGCAGCTATGCGCACTGCAACATGAGCAAGGTTCAGCTGCCGGCCGCTGCCAGCTGCTCGAATTCGGCGGCCAGCCGCTCCAGCCGTTCGACCGCCCGCCGGCGCTGGCGTTCATCCAGCCCGGCGAGGAACTCGGCCATGAAGGTGGTGGTGTGCACGGTATTGCGTTCCACCAGGGCCGCGTAGTCAGGGTCCCAGCGCGACGACGGCGCCACGAACAGGCTTTCTGCTGCCTGGCGTAATGCCGCCGGATCCGCGCGCCGCTCGAGCGCCCGCTCCAGCGCTTCGATCCAGCCGGCGCGGTTCTCGAGCGACGCTACCCGGGAGGGCTCGAGGGCTGCCGCCCAGTCGCGGATCATGGCCTGCTGCGCGGCCGTCATGCGCCCGGTCCAGCGCCTGAGGAAGCGCTCCATCGAGCGGGCGCTGCGCTGCTGATGGTAGGAATCCGGGCGCGCAGCGGCGTACTCGAACTCCTTGCTCCGCGCCTCCCGCAGGGCCTCCAGCAGCACCTCCACCTGGGCGTCGGACAAGGTGGCCCCGACGGCGGTCAGCGCAGGCGCCCCCGCTTCGGCAAGCTCGCGCCAGAAGCCGCCCAGTTCGGTGCCGCGCCCCCGGAGCGCCCGTTCCGCATAGGGACCGCCGGCAGCCAGGTCCGCGGCGGCGGACCGCAGCCAGGCGGCATAGGCCGGCAGCTGTTCGCGGCGGTGCCAGCGGTGCAGCTCGGCGAGCGCCGTATCGAGCGACTCCTGCTGGGCCGGATCGAGCTCCAGGTAGTCACCCATCCAGCGATTGGCGAAGCGGTCGGCCCGCTCGTACAGGAACGAGGTTGCGCAGCCGCTGCCCGCGCCCAGGGCGGCGAGGACCAGCAGCGCCAGCAGGAATTTTCCGGCCCGGAATCGAGGCATACAGGCTCCCAGGAGGCGTTCGTCACAGGAAACGATACAATTGCATTCGTGAACAAGGCGTGTACAGGATGCAGGATGGCCAGCGGAGGCAGTGGATGAAGAACCGGAGAATGCGGGATCGCATCGGCCCGCCGGCCACTATCCTCGGCCCCGGGGCGCGGCTCAACGGGTCGCTGCAGGGCGAAGGCCATTTCCTGATCGCCGGCCAAGTGACCGGGGACGCCGACATCGAGGGCGGCCTGACGCTGGCCGAGGGCGGGCGCTGGCAGGGCGCCATCCGGGCCGATGACGTGATCCTGGCCGGCGAGCTCGACGGCGAGCTGCTGGCGCGCGGCCGGGTCGAGATCACTGCCTCGGCGCGGGTCCGCGGCCGGGTCGTCGGCAACGGCATCTCCATCTCGCAGGGCGCCGTGGTCGAGGCCGACCTGCAATCCATGGGAGACACGGACGTAGTCACCTTCGACGAGCGCCGCAAGGGCTGAGCGCCGACCGCATGCGCCCGCCATCCGCAGTCCGCAGCACGACCCGGCCGGTCCCGGGATGCTGATGCGCCCCGAATGGTCCCAGGCGGTCGCGCTGCTCGGGCTGCTGGTCCTGGCGCTCGGGCTGTGGTTTGCCCGGCTCGGGGCTCGCCGCCTGCGCGTGGCGCAGCGCGCGGTCCCGGCGGCAGCAGAGCCGGCGGCGCACGATGGGCAGGCGGCCGATGTGACGCGCTGGACCTACCAGTTCCTGGAGCTGGTGCTCGACCGTGTCCAGGACGGCGTGATCGTCTGCGACGAGCATGGCCGGGTCATCGAGGCCAACGAGGCGGCCGCCCGGCTGCTGCAGCGGGACGCCCGGACGCTCGCCGGCGAGGACCTGCATGACCTTGCCGAACCGAGCGTGTTCGACGATCGCGACGCCCTGCTTCCGGAAGGCAGCACGCGCCTCAAGACCCCCACCGAGGAGGCGACCGCGGTGGCCTACACCAGCTGCCAACTGGTGGAGCCCGATGGACTGCGCCGCTGGGTGCTGGTGATCCGCAATCTCAGCGAAGCGCATCGCACCCAGAAGCGCATCCGCTACCTGGCACGCTACGACACGCTCACGCGGGTCCCGAACCGGATGGAGTTCCAGCACCGGTTGCAGCAGGCGATCGCCAGGGCCCGACGCACCACCACGCGCATCGCACTGCTCTACATCGACCTGGACGGTTTCAAGGACATCAACGACCGGCTCGGCCATCCGATCGGCGACCGCGCGCTGGAGATCACCTCGCGCCGGCTGGTGGAGGCCATGCCATCGGGCACCCTGCTCGGCCGGCTCGGCGGCGACGAGTTCGCGCTGCTCATCGAGGGCCTGCCGGCGGACCGTGATTCGCGGCCGGCGGTCGCCGCGACCATCCGCATGCTGCTCGACAAGCTGGCGCAGAAATTCCACGTCGAGGGGCACGAGGTGGTGCTGACGGCCAGCTTCGGCGTGGCGCTGTTCCCGGACGACGCCGACAACGTCATCGACATGATCCGCAACGCCGACGCCGCGATGTATCACGCCAAGCAGAACGGCGGTAACACCTACGGCTTTTACGCGCCGGAAATGAACGCCGACGCCGTGGACCGGCTGTTGCTCAAGACCGAGCTGCGCAGCGCCATCCGGCGCAACGAGTTCGAAGTGGTCTACCAGCCGAAGATCGACCTGCGTGACGGGCGCATCGCCGGCTGCGAGGCGCTGCTGCGCTGGCACCACACCCGGCGTGGGGACGTGCCGCCGCTGGTGTTCATCCCGCTGGCGGAAGAGAACACGTTGATCTTCGAGGTCGGCGAGTGGGTGCTCGATCGCGTGTGCAAGGACTTTTCGAGCTGGCAGCAGCAGGTGCCCTGGCCCGGCCGCGTGGCGGTCAACCTGTCGCTGAAGCAGCTGCGGCAGCGAAACTTCGTGGCGGGCGTGGAAAAGATCTTCCAGCGCTACGAACTGACGCCCTCCTGCGTGGAGCTGGAGATCACGGAGTCGACCCTCATCGACCATGGCGAAAAGACGCTGCGCATGCTCGACCGGCTCTACCGGCTCGGCCTGCACCTGTCCATCGATGACTTCGGCACCGGCTATTCCTCGCTGTCCAGCCTGCAGCACTTCCCGATCGGCACGCTGAAGATCGACCAGAGTTTCGTGCGGGAGGCCGGCCAGGAGCGCAACAGCGCCGCCATCGTGGGCGCCATCGTCGGCCTGGGCCGCAGCCTGGGCATGGACGTGGTCGCGGAAGGCATCGAGACGGTGGACCAGCTCGGCCTGCTGCAGCGCCTCAACTGCACTTTCGGCCAGGGTCACCTGTTCGGCACGCCGGTATCGGCAGATCGCTACGTGGAGATGTTGATCGCCCAGCAGCACGGCACGCCGGCGCACGCGGCGCTGTGCCGCGCCATCGGCAGCGACTGACGACTCGGCGCCTGCCGGGGTGGCGTTGCGTTATTCCTCGCGCAGATCCTCGGCCACGGGCCGACGGCTGGTGCGCCACGCCGGGTAGAGCCCGGCCAGCACGGCGGCGGCGAGCGCCAGCGCCAGGCCCTGCAGCAGCTCGCCCGGGTCGATCCCGAAGCTCATGCTCCAGCCGAAGGCGCGCCGGTTGATGACGAATACGAGCAGGCCGGCCAGCGCGATGCCCAGCGGCAGCGCGAACAGGCCCGCGGCGAGCCCGAGCAGCCCGGTCTGGGCCACCACCAGCGCGCGCAGCTGGCGCGGCAGCCAGCCGACCGCCCGCAGCACCGCCGTCTCCCGCACGCGTTCCAGCTGCAGCGCCTGCAGCGCGGAGAGGATGCCGAGAAACGCCACCAGCGCCACCAGCACCTGCAGCACGCGGGTGATGGTGAAGGTCCGGTCGAACACCGCCAGCGAGGCGGCACGCAGCCCGGCATTGTCGGACAGCGAGATGCCGCTGCCGGGCGGCAGCGTGCCCTCGATCCCTGTGCGCGCCGCCGCGGTGTCCGCGCCGGGTGCCAGGTTGACGCCGATGCCCTCGCTGCACTCGTCGCCCCACAGCGTCCGGTAACGATCCCGGTGCAGCGCGATGACGCCGCGATCCGAGGTGTAGTCGCGAAACACCCCGGCGACCGGAAAGACCTGTTCGCCGGCGGGCGTCGGCAGGGCCAGCAGGTCGCCCACGCGGGTGCCGCGACGCATCGCCCAGGGCTCGGACACCAGCACCGCCTCGCCTGCCTGGAACCGGGCCCGTGCCACAGCCGGGTCGCCCGCCAGGATCTCGGCGCCCAGGCCCTGGCGGCCCGCATCCACGGCCCACAGGCGCCACTCCTCACCGCCGGCCTGCAGGCGCCTGCGCAGCGAAAAGGTCACCTCGTCCACGCCCGGCAGCGCCTGCAGGTCCGCGACCAGGGGCGCAACGCCGCCGCTGCGGCGGCACCAGGCGTCGTCGACCGCCAGGTAGAAGTCCGCGACCAGCGACTGGCCCAGCCAGTCGTCCACGCTCGCCCGGAAGCTGCTGACCATCAGCCCGACCCCGATGACGGTCGCCACCGACACGGCCAGCGCCGCGACCGAGACGCCGGTCCGGCTGAGCGAGGCGCTGGTGCCGCGGATCGCCATCCGCACCGGCACCGGCGCACGTGCCGGGAGCGCGCGGTCCAGCAGCCACATCAGTCCCGCGGTCGCCGGCGGGGTGGCGCAGGCGCAGG
>DAOMOU010000019.1:0-17216 GCA_035444525.1 Gammaproteobacteria bacterium
CCGGCACCTGGAACTATGGGCACGACGGCCTGGGCCGGCGCACGTTCAAGCGGGCGCCGGGCAACGTGCTGAGCCGTTACCTTTACGGCGCCGAGGCTAACCTGCTGGCGGAGACCAGTCCCGGCGGCACGACGCTGACCAGCATCTACCTGTGGCTGAACGGCCAGCCGATCGGGCTAGTGCGCGGCGGGCAGGTCTATCACGTGCACGCCGACCACCTGGGCCGGCCGGAGATCCTCACCAACACCAGCAAGGCGATCGTGTGGCGGGCGGAGAACCTGGCCTTTGATCGCAAGGTCGCCACGACCAGTATCGGCGAGTACAACCTCGGGTTCCCGGGGCAGCACTACGATGCCGAGGGGGCGAGCTGGCAGAACTGGTTCAGGACCTATGACGGGTCGGTGGGGAGGTATACGCAGTCTGATCCGATCGGGCTGGCGGGCGGGTTGAATACTTATGCGTATGTGGGTGGGAATCCTGTCAGCGACGTTGATCCGAGCGGGCTTATTGTGAACGTCCCGGGTGCTTGCATTGCCCTGGCAATTGATGTGGGGGGCCAGTTGATGAAGAACGGTTGGGATTGGAGGGAGATTGATCTCGTCGAGGCCAGTGTAGCGACTGTAAGTGGAGCGCTGTTGCCGGGTGTCGGCACTTTGGTGCAGAACTACCTTGCGGCTGGTGCCGTTTCGCGGGAAGTTATGCCCGGTGTTGTCGCAGGGATAGCTGTCAGAGGCGCTTACATGATTCCACCGGAAAACAATGGGCCGTACCCGCGATTGACATTGCGACTGGGACTTTTCTTCGGGCAATCCGAGGAAAAAACAGGCGACCAGACGAAAAGCGGCACAGCGTGCGGATGCAGCCCATGACCAATATACGGCTGCTGACAGCACAATACTTATTAAGTGGAGTTGCCGCGCTAGTGGTGGGTTGGCCCTTCATCCACGAGAGGTCGATTCTCCTGTCTATCCTAATGTTCTTCGCACTCACAGTTTGGATCGCTTCGTTCCTCCATCTTGCAGAGGCGCCTCCGAGGAAAATATTGGCTTGGACCATCGGCGCGTCGGTGTTGTCATTTGTCGCGCCTTTTCTTGTTGCTTGGTTAGCAGACGCCCCGTTATATAACTCCATGAGCAGTGCAGGGATCATCTGGGTTCTTGGAAGTGTGGCCGCTCTCGCGATAGCCAAGCGTGTTCGAGAGACAAGCGAGCGAAGCCCCCCGGAGGTGGGGTGAAAGTGCATCAGGACATCCTGCGGGCGCCGCGCAACGTGCTGAGCCGTTACCTTTACGGGGCCGAGGTACGAGCCGGTCTTTATTTTTGACAAGATCAAGAGAGATTAGCTTTCTTCAAATTCCGCCAAGTACGGTTACAACGGCTTCGGCGACCTGTTGGCCCTGCAAAGCCCGGATACCGGCGCCACCACTTACCAGTACGATGCCGCCGGCCGGCGCTGGAAGACCATCCCGGCCGACGGCCGTACCAGCGAGGTGCCTTTGACCTGCTCGACCGTCCGACCGAGGTGCGGGCGTGGTATCCAGGCCAGAGCGCGTGGCAGTATGCGTACTATGGGTACGACACCTGCACCTACGGCAAGGGCCGACTGTGCAGCGTCAACAACCCCGGGGCAGCGGTCAGCTACGTCTATACCTTGACCGGCGAGCTGGCGAGCGAGAGCACGGTGATCGAGGGCCAGGGGTATTCAGTGCAGCATGGCTATGACGTGCATGGGCGCCGGAACCTGACGGTGTATCCGGGTGGCGTGGAGGTGAGCTATGGCTACGACACGGCGAGCCGGGTGAACGCCATGCAGGCCAAAGTCGGCGGGACCTGGCAAAACGTGGCCACGGGTGTGGCGTATAACGCCGCGGGCCGCATGACCGCGCTCACCCACGGCAACGGCATCGGCCGCAGCGTGAGTTACGACTGGGGCGGCCGGGTGACGGCCATCGCAGGGTCGCTCTCACCGCAGAGCCTTAGCTATGCATGGAACGCCGGCGATCTGATCACCGGGATCACCAACAATGCCTACTCGTCGCTGAGCCAGACCTTTGCCTATGACGCCCTGTCCCGGCTGACCGGCGTGACTTCGACCTCCGGCAACCACGTCCTCAGCTACGACGCCAACGGCAATCGGAACACGCACACCTGGGGCGGGGCACTGGACAGCTATAACGTAGCCAGTACCGGCAACCGGCTGAACTCGGTATCCGCGACCGGCACCCGGGCCAGGAGCTACACGCACGATGCGGCCGGGCACCGCACCGCGGAGACCATTGCCGGCAACACGATCCAGTACGTTTATGATGGCTTTGCGCGCCCGGCGAGCCGCACCCAGCCGGCGATGACCATCCAGCAGAGCCATGGAGCGACGGTGTCGCTGCCGGCCGGTACGTGGAGCTACGGGCACGACGGGATGGGACGACGGACGTTCAAGCGGGCGCCGGGCAACGTGCTGAGCCGTTACCTGCACGGCGCCGAGGGCGGCCTGGTGGGGGAGACCAGCCCGGGCGGGACGACGCTGACCAGCATCTACCTTTGGCTGAACGGCCAGCCGATCGGGCTGGTGCGCGGCGGTCAGGTGTATCACGTGCACGCCGACCACCTGGGCCGGCCCGAGATCCTCACCAACACCAGCAAGGCGATCGTGTGGCGGGCGGAGAACCTGGCCTTTGATCGCAAGGTCGCCATGACCAGCATCGGCGACTACAACCTCGGGTTCCCGGGGCAGTACTACGACGCCGAGGCGGCGAGCTGGCAGAACTGGCATCGGACATATGACGGGTCGGTGGGAAGGTACACACAGGGTGATCCTTTGGGGCTTTACGACGGCCCAAATACGTATACCTACGTTTATAACAACCCCATTAACTACACAGATCCCACCGGAGAATTTGGTCCCGCGGGGGCACTCATAGGCGGTGGAGTTGATTTGGCTCTTCAATTGAGCGCAAACGGCTGGGATCTCAACTGTGTAAATCCATGGCAGGTCGCAGCGGCGGCAGCCTTAGGCGCAGCAACTGGAGGTTTGGGCTCCGCGGCGGGGCGACAAGGTCTTACGGCTGGCGTAAAGGGATTGTCCAACCAAACAAAAGGAGCAATTGGAGAGGCGCTTTCTACGGCTAAGCATACTTTGCTTGGTAGCAGTCGCTTGGCTACACAACAGCGCATCCCTGGTCAGCGATCAGTCGCTGACAGTGTTTGGCAGGGACGAAATGGCAGCACCTACTATGTCGAATCGAAGTTTGGTACCTCCGGTTTAACGAATGCGCAGAAAGCGGCCCAAAGGGCATTAGGTGGAGCTTATCAGGTAGATCGGTGGGGCTATCCATTGGTTGGAAGTACCGGAGGTGCGCTAGGGGGAACAGCTGGAGCTACCGCTGGTGGCGTTGCTACGCATGCGGCTGGAAATTCTGGTTGTGGATGTAACTAACCAAAATGCAAGGTGTTCTGGTGAACAAGCGGGACGCTGAGAAGCTGAGGGCTAACTTGGTGGATGAAGTTGGTGGCGGTTTAACTAACGTGTTTGTGAGTAGAGGGTTTCGACATGTCCCTTTACCACCCGACGAAGCGGATTCGGAGCTCAGAAATATCTTTCCGCTCGGTCGTTTGAAAAGGCAGCGAGGTGACTGCCTCGACGTCATTGAGTTCCAATTCGATAAATATGGTAGGCCGAAATTCGTAATCAACTTTGGAGTGGTGCCAGCGGGTGGCGTGACTCTGCCGTGGGGTGACCACCTTGTTCAGAGTGTCGCTGATGTCTCAGCACTTTCCGACGCTTATAGACTCTATAGCTCTGCATTTCGAGCGCGTTGGTTTGAGTTGGGCTGGTTGACCCCAAAAAACGAGCAGGCACTTTCCAGCCTCGTAGCCAAGGCAATTGCACTCTCCAACGAAATAAATCTTTGGTTTGAACGCAAGACGGTAGGGAAGCACATGAAACGATTTGGACATCCTCCTTAGAGTGTATCGACCGTATTCCCGTAATACGCGCCATACGCGATGTGGATTGTCGGTATTGCAGGTCACCCTAATGACGTGCGCCATGACCAGTTACGCGAGACCATTCCGCGATTGCGCGACGGCCAATATATTTGCGGCGGTAGGTGTCCTCGCAGCCACTTTTTCAATTGGATTGTAGGCCGCACAGCCGGTTGGATCGGACTGAAAAGGTATGAGACCTGCACCTACGGCAAGGGCCGGCTGTGCAGCGTCAACAACCCCGGGGCGGCGATCAGCTACGCCTACACGTTGACCGGCGAGCTGGCGAGCGAGAGCACGGTGATCGAGGGCCAGGGGTATTCAGTGCAGCATGGCTATGACGTGCACGGGCGGAGGAACCTGACGGTTTATCCGGGCGGCGTGGAAGTGAGCTACGGCTACGACACGGCGAGCCGGGTGAACACCCTGCAGGCGAAAGTCGGCGGCACCTGGCGCAACGTCGCCACGGGTGTCGCGTATGACGCCGCCGGCCGCATGACCGCCCTGACCCACGGCAACGGCATCGGCCGCAGCGTGAGTTACGACTGGGACGGCCGGGTGCAGGGCATCGCAGGTTCCCTCTCGCCGCAGAGCCTGGAATATGCCTGGAACGCCGTCGACCTGATCGAGACGATCACCAACCACGCCTACCCAGCCTTGAGCCAGGGGTTTGACTATGACGCGCTGTCGCGGCTGACGGATGTCGTCTCGGCCTCCGGCAACCATGGGCTGGACTACGACGCCAACGGCAATCGCACGACGCACACCTGGGGCGGGGCGACGGACAGCTACAGCGTGTCGACCAGCAGCAACCGGCTCAATGGGATCTCAGCCACCGGCACCCGCGCGAGAACCTACACGCATGACGCGGCCGGCCACCGCACCGCCGAGACCATCGCCGGCAACACGATCCAGCACGTCTATGACGGCTTCGCCCGCCCGGCGAGCCGCACCCAGCCGGCGATGACCATCCAGCAGAGCCATGGGGCGACGGTGTCGCTGCCGGCTGGGACCTGGAGCTATGGTCATGACGGCATGGGCCGGCGCACGTTCAAGCGGGCACCGGGGAACGTGCTGACCCGTTACCTGCACGGCGCCGAGGGGGGCCTGTTGGGAGAGACCAGTCCCGGCGGCACCAGCCTGACCAGCATCTACCTCTGGCTGAACGGCCAGCCGATCGGGCTGGTGCGAGGCGGGCAGGTGTACCACGTGCATGCCGATCACCTGGGCCGGCCGGAAATCCTCACCAACGCCAGCAAGGCGATCGTGTGGCGGGCGGAGAACCTGGCCTTTGATCGCAAGGTCGCCACGACCAGTATCGGCGAATACAACCTCGGGTTCCCGGGGCAGTATTACGATGCCGAGGGGGCGAGCTGGCAGAACTGGTTCCGGACGTATGACGGGTCCATCGGCCGCTACACCCAGTCCGATCCGATCGGGTTGGCGGGCGGGCTGAATACTTATGGGTATGTGGGGGGGAATCCGGTGCGGTTTATCGATCCCACCGGCGAGTACGCGGTATTAGTGCCGGTTGGTTTTGGCGTTGTGGTCGGAGGAACCTCGGCTCTCATCGCAGCGCTCAATGATCCATGTTCGACTCCAGGTTCAATCGCTTTGGCGACGGCCGCAGGGATGGTTGTGGGCGGAGCGTCGGGCAACTTGTCCGTTGGAGGCACGGTCGTCAGCAACATCGTCAGAAATGGATTGGCGGGCGCGACTGGGAACGCTATAGGACAACTTCTCGGCTCCCGAGAGTTTTCCGGAGCACAAGTCCTTGTACAAAGTATGGTTGGCGCGGTCGGTGGAAATTGGGGGCGCGCAGCAGGATTCACACACGGCCCGCGGATGTTAAGAAGTGGTGCGACGGCAGACCAAGCCATATCTACAAGTTTGGCTGTTGGCTCGGTGCACGCTGTCGGCGCAAACGGCCTCCAGCAGATGACGCTGCCGAGCAATTTCGGCGGCATTGGATCGACTGAAACGTCAGTCGCCTGTGGTTGCGGGAAATGACCGCTCATGTTGTATTGTTTCTAATCCTTGGCCTGCTGATTGGTGCCGTCGCCGCCGTTCCCTTCGCCATACCGAAGGATGCACGCGGCTCGACCACCAAGCGTGGATGGGTGGTTTACATATCGTGTATGGGTATTTGTCTGGGGATCGCTGCTGCCATGGGGCAGATCTCCTCGCACCTTAGGCTGGACGACCAATACAACTGGATTGCCGCTGGCTTCGTTATCAGTGGCCTTCTTGTTGGAATCGTGATCTTGAAGTGGCTTCGTCCACTGTGACAGCGAACTGGGTTCTTGGAAGTGTGTCCGCTTCCCCCGGCAACGCCGCAGCGAGGCGGGGATGGCATGGGTCCACGGAGCGAATAAAGATTTCCTGAGCGACGGGGACCCATGTCGTTCCCGCCTCGCGGTCCACCCGCGAGCCTGAGCCGCCGCTCCCACGAGCACGGCGGCTCCGGCATACTTGGCCGGTGCTGCAAGGTCTGACCCTCATCTTCATCTGCCAGCTGGCCGGCGAGGCCCTGGTGCGGCTGCTCGGCGTACCGTTTCCCGGGCCGGTCGCCGGCATGGTCCTGCTGCTGCTCCTGCTGGTCGCAGCCGGCGGCCCCGCCGCGGGCGTGCGGCGCGCCGGCACCGGGCTGCTCACCTACCTGCCGCTGTTCTTCGTGCCGGCCGGCGTCGGCCTCATCACCCACGGCGCGCGCCTGCGTACCGACTGGTTCCCGATCCTGCTCGCCATCGTCGGCAGCACGCTGCTGACCATGCTGCTGGTCGGCTGGCTGATCGCGCGCCACGCGGAGCCGGTGGAGGACGCAAGTGACTGAGCTCGGCGAAATCTGGGTCTATCTCGCCGCCGAGCCGCTCTTGTGGCTGACCGTCACGCTGGCGATCTTCGTCGCCAGCACCTGGCTGAATCATCGCCTCAAGGGTCATCCCCTGGCGCACCCGGTGCTCATTGCAATGCTGGTGCTGATCGGCCTGCTGCTGCTCACCGGCACCTCCTACGACACCTATTTCGAGGGCGCGCAGTTCATTCATTTCCTGCTCGGGCCGGCGACCGTCGCGCTCGCCATTCCGCTGTACGACAACCTGCGCCAGATCCGGCGCCTGCTGTGGCCGCTGCTGTTCGCCTGCCTGCTCGGCGTCACGGTGGCGGTGTCGAGCGCCGTGGGGCTCGCCTGGCTGGCCGGGGGGCGGGACCAGACCCTGTTGTCCATCGCGCCGAAGTCCGTGACCACGCCGATCGCGATGGGCATCGCCGAGCAGATCGGCGGCCTGCCGTCGCTGGCGGCCGGCATCGTGCTGCTCACCGGCGCCGTCGGCGCGATGGCGGCGGGGCCGTTGTTCCGGCTGGCGGGGATCCGCGACGAGCGCGCGCAGGGCTTCGCGCTCGGCATTGCCGCGCACGGCTTCGGTACCGCCCACGCGCTGACCATCGGCCTGCGCGCCGGCGCCTTCGCCGGGCTGGGCCTCGGCATGGCCGGGCTGCTGACCGCTTTTCTGCTACCTTTGGCAGTCCGTCTGCTGGCGGGCTGAGGACGCAGCATGAACGAACGGCAGGACAGCACGACTGGCGGCCCGCCCGGCGCCGCGGCTCGCCCGGCCTTGCGCCGGCCCGAGTTCATCTACTCCCTGGCGCTGTTCGTCGCGGCGCTCGCCGCCCTCTCGGTGGCGATCGCGGACCAGGGTCTCTTGCCGCCGGATGCGGGGCCCGGCCTGGTGGCGTTCTTCCTCGTCTATGCGCTGTTCACGATTTTCATGGGTTACACGCATCCGCGCGTGGGCTATGTCTCCTTCGACCGGATCGCGCAGGTCGCCGCCATCCTGGTGCTGGGGCCGGTCGCCGCGGCCTGGATCAACGGCACGGCATCGCTGCTGTACCCGTGGCAGCGCCTGCGGCGGGGCCGTCCCTTCATCGAGGTGCTGACGGCGGCGCTGCACAATGCCGGCCTGATGTCGCTGATGATCCTGGTCTGCGGCCTGCTGTACCAGAAGCTCGGTGGCCCGGTGCCGCTGCTGGCGCTGGGCTGGCGGGACGTCGCCACGCTGCTGCTGTTGCTCCTCAGCATGCAGGCATTGAACGATCTCGGCATGCGCGTGCTGATGACACTCGAGGAGCGCCGCGTGCCGACGGACTTCAGCCCCTTCGCCTTCGTGGTCGAGTCTGGCGCGGGGCTGGGCGGCATCCTGGTGGCGCTGATCATCAATCGCATGGAGCTGTCCGCGGTCGTCCTGCTGCTGCTGGTGATGACCCTCGGCATGTTCTCGCTGATGCAGCTGGCGCACATCCGTACCCGGCTGGAAGCGCTGGTCGCGGAGCGCACCCGCAAGCTGCAGCAGAAGAGTCTCGAGCTGGAGCGGATGGCCAGCCACGATCCCCTCACGGGGCTGCACAACCGGCGGCACGCCGACCAGTACCTGGAAGACCGGATCAACGAGTTCGAGCGCTATGGCCGCGATTTCGCCATCGCGCTGGTGGACCTGGACGACTTCAAGCGCATCAACGACGACCATTCGCACGACACCGGTGATGAGGTGCTGCGACTGGTGGCCCAGCTGCTCAGGGAACGCTGCCGCGACACCGACCTGGTGTCACGCTACGGCGGCGAGGAATTCCTGCTGTGCTTCCCGCAGGCCGGCATGGTGGCGGCGCGCGAGGCCTGCGAGAAGATCCGCGAGACGGTGGCGAGCACCGAATGGGAGCTGCTGGTGCCGGGGGTGCGCGTCACCCTCAGCGCCGGCGTCGCCACCATGCGCGAGGGCGTGAGTCGCCGGGAGCTGCTCGGTCTCGCGGACCGGGCTCTGTACGAGGCCAAATCCGGCGGGCGCAACCAGGTGCGGGTCGCGGCCGAGCGCATGCGCGCCTTGTGAGCCCGCACGGGGGCCGCTAGCGGTAGCCGCGCGCCTGCAGCGAGAACAGCCGGGCGTACAGCCCGTCCAGCGCCATGAGCTCATCGTGGCTGCCGCGCTCGATGATCCGTCCCCCCTCGATGACCACGATCTGGTCGGCCATGCGCACGGTCGAGAAGCGGTGCGAGATCAGGATCGCGATGCGGTCGCGGGTCAGGTTGCGGAAGTGTTCGAAGATGGTGGCCTCGGCCGCGGCGTCCATCGCTGCGGTGGGCTCGTCGAGCACCAGGATGTCGGCCTCGGATCGCATGAAGGCTCGTGCGAGCGCGATCTTCTGCCACTGGCCGCCGGACAGCTCGCGCCCCTGCTTGAACCACTTGCCCAGCTGCGTCTCGAAGCGCTCCGGCAGGGATTCGATGAACGGCAGCGCCATACCCTGCTCGGCCGCAGCCAACCATCCTGCCCGGTCCTCGAAGCGCGGCTCGTCGCCGGCGCCGATGTTCTCGCCGACCTTGAGCTGGTAGCGGGCGAAGTCCTGGAAAATCACGCCGATGCGCCGGCGCAGCGCATGCTCGTCCCAGCGCTCGAGATCGAGCCCGTCGAGCAGGATCCGGCCGGCGGTGGGTGTGTACAGGCGGGCGAGCAGCTTGATCAGGGTGGTCTTGCCGGAGCCGTTCTCGCCGACCAGCGCCAGCGACTGGCCTGGCCGGATGTGCAGGTCGATGTCCTGCAGCGCCGGCGCCTCGGTGCCCGGATAGGTGAAGCCGACACCCTCGAAGCGGATGCCGTCGCCCGGTTGCGGGCCCGCCGCCAGGGTGTCCCCGCGTGCGCGCACGGGGGTCTCGAGGAATTCGTAGAGGGTCGACAGGTAGAGGTTGTCCTCGTACATGCCGCCGATCGCCGAGAGGCTGGCCGAAACCGCCGACTGGCCCTGGCGGAACAGCATCACGTACATGGTCATCTGGCCGAGGGTGATGCGTCCGAGCACAGCGGTGAGCGCCACCCAGGCGTAGGCGCCATACAGCGTCAGCGTGCCGACCAGGCCGAGTACGAAACCCCAGCCGTCACGCCGCAGGGTCAGGTTGCGGTCCTCGCGGTAGAGCGTCTGGAAGATCTGGCGGTAGCGGTCGAGCAGCCGCGGCCCGAGCCCGAACAGCTGCACTTCCTTGGCATGGTCCTCGCGCGCCAGCACGGTCTCGAGGTACATCTGCATGCGGGTTTCCGGTGAGCGCCAGCGGAACAGCCGGAAGGCGTCGCCCGAGAACTTGGCCTCGGCGAGGAAGGCAGGCAGGCCGGCGAGCACCAGCACCAGCACGGCCCAGGCGGAAAACTGCGCCAGCAGCACGCCGTAGCTGACCAGCGACACGGCGTTCTGGGCCAGCCCGAAGGTCCTGATCACCAGCGACAGCGGCCGGCTGGAGGCCTCGCGCCGGGCTCGGGTGAGCTTGTCGTAGAACTCCGAGTCCTCGAACTGAGACAGCTCCAGCTGCAGGGCCTTCTCGAGGATCATGACATTGACCCGCTGGCCGAGTTGGGCGCGCAGCAGCGACTGGGAGGCGGACAAGGCGCGCTGTGCCCCGGCCAGCGCCGCCACCAGCAGGCCCTCGGCGGCGACCAGGCCCATCACCTCGCGCAACTGCGCCGCGCCGCTCTCCTGGTAGAGGCGCGCCGCAGCGACCACCGCGTCGATGATCAGCGCGCCGACGAAGGCGATGGCGGCCGGCAGCACGCCGGCCACCACGGTGACGACCGCCAGGATCACGGTGAGCCGGCGGCTGGTGGTCCAGACCAGCTGCAGCGCGCGCCGGCTGTAGCGGAATACGCCGAGGAACTCGCGCGGCGAGTCGGGGACGCCGGTGATCGGCATTTCAGTGCGGCGTGTCGCGCGGGGCAAGGTCAGCGCGACGGCAGCAGCCGGCGCCCCCCGTTCTGGCCGAGCAGGTCGAGCCAGTTGCCGAACACGCGCGCCGCGAGCACGCGCGTGGCGGCGAGGTGGTGCCGCGTGTCGTCGAGAATCTCGTCCGGCGTCCGGTCGAGGCCCGAGGCGGCCAGTTCGCGGAGATACCCCGGCGAGCCGAGCCAGCGGCGAATCAGGCTCTCGTCGAGCTCGAGGTGAAACTGGAATCCCCAGGCACAGCCGTCGTAGCCGATGGCCTGGCCGGGACAGTCGTCGCTTTCCGCCAGGTGCGCCGCGCCGTCCGGAATGTCGAAGCCGTAGCTGTGCCACTGGAATACCGGGCGCTCGGCATCCAGCGGGTGCAGCACCGCATCATCCGCGGCGGCGGGGAGGCGCGGGCGCACGAGGTGCCAGCCGATTTCGGGCCGCCGCGCCGGCGCGACCCGGGCGCCCAGCACGTGCGCCAGCAGCTGCGCGCCGAGGCAGATACCCAGCACCGGGATGCGCTGCGCCAGCGCCTGCTCGATCAGGCGGCATTCCGTCAGCAGGTGCGGGTGGCGGTCCGTGTCGCCGACGTTCATCGGCCCGCCCAGCACGACCAGCGCCTGGTAACGATCCAGCGAGGGCTCCGCGTCCGGATGGCGCTGGAAGTTCACGTAGCGGATGCGATGGCCCCGCGCGCGGATCATCGGGTCGAGCAGGCCGAGCGGCTCGGCCGCGACGTGTTTCAACACCATGATCCTGGCCATGGCGGCGATTCTAGCGCGGCCGCGCGCCTTCCGTCCCGACGACTTCCAGCTCGTATTGCCGACCGATTTCGAGGCCGAAGAATCGCAGCGTCTGCCAGCTGGATTCACCCGGCGGCACCTCGACGATGTGCTTGAAGGTCCTGCGGTCCACCACCTCGCCGGCCGCGTCGCGGGCAATGCGTTCGGTGTACAGGGCGGTGAGGGTCCAGCCCTGGCTGCCGTTGCGGACCAGGTAGTCGGTGGTGTTGCCGCGCCGGCGCGTGTCGAGGATCTCGATTTCGGCCACGGGGATGGCGTCGCGGCGCAATTCCACGCCGGGGCCCGTGTGCCAGGTCCAGGCGAACATGGCCGCGACCGCAACCGAGGCGCCGGCCAGCATCAGCATGCCGGCGCGCCGCGACACGAAGAACGCCCCGATGACGAGCGCGAGCAACAGGGCGATCAATGCGGGCACGATGGACTCTCCGGAATTTGCTGCAGGCCGATTATATTTCGGGACGCGCGGCCGTGTGGATGCCCGGCGCCGCGCGCCTTGCGGCGCCCTTCGGCCGCTTCCCGTAGAATACGGCCTCTTTTTGCTCCGCGGGGCGGATTCTGTGGCGGACGAGAGAGAACCGGAGCCGAACGGGGGCGAGCATGAGGCCGGGCAGGCGCCGAGCCGCATCACGCGCTTCCTTCACGTGGTCGAGTGGCTCGGCAACGCGCTGCCGCATCCCGTGACGCTGTTCGCGCTGTTCGCCTTTGGCGTGGTGCTGTTCAGCGGATTGATGGGCGCGCTCGGCGTGGCGGTGCCCGATCCGCGACCCGTCGGCGCCGACGGCCGGGCCGCGGACGGCATGATCCGGGTCGTCAGCCTCATGAACGCCGACGGCTTGCGGCGCATCGTGCAGAACCTGGTCACCAACTTTACCAGTTTCGTGCCGCTGGGCACCGTGCTGGTCGCGATGCTGGGTGTGGGCGTGGCGGAGCGATCCGGACTGCTCACTGCGATGGTGCGCGCCATGGTGCTCAGGGCCAGCCCGCGCATGGTCACCGTCACCATCGTGTTCGCCGGAGTGCTTTCCAACACGGCCTCGGAAATGGGCTACGTGGTGCTCGTGCCGCTGGCCGCCATGGTGTACTACTCGCTGGGTCGACATCCGCTCGCCGGCCTGGCGGCCGCTTTCGCCGGCGTGTCGGGCGGCTACAGCGCCAACCTGCTGGTCGGTACGGTCGACCCGCTGCTGGCCGGCATCACCCAGGAGGCCGCGCGACTCATCGCGCCCGGCTACCTGGTGGACGCAACGGCCAACTGGTTTTTCATGGTCGGCAGCACCTTCCTGGTGGTGATCGTCGTCAGCTGGATCAGCCTCAGGATCGTGGAGCCGGCCCTCGGTCCCTACGATCGCGGCCAGGCCCGGCTCGGCGACGATGACGAGCACCGCATGGATCCGCTCTCGGATGCGGAGCGTCGCGGCTTGCGACATGCAGGCATCGCCGCGCTGCTGATGGTCGGGCTGATCGCGCTGCTGGTGGTGCCCGAGGGTGCCGTGCTGCGCAACCCCGAAACGGGTGCGATCAAGGACTCGCCCTTCCTGCGCGGCTTCGTCGCGCTGATCTTCGTATTTTTCCTCGCCCCGGGCATCGCCTACGGCGCGGCCGTCGGGACCATGCGCAGCGACCGCGACGTGATCAACGCCATGGCGAGCGCCATGAGCACGCTTGGGCTGTACATGGTGCTGGTGTTCTTTGCCGCCCAGTTCGTCGCATTCTTCGGCTGGACCAACCTCGGGGCGGTCACCGCGGTCACGGGCGCAGAGCTGCTCAAGTCGATCGGGCTGACCGGGCCACTGGTGTTCGTGTTCTTCGTGCTGATGTGCGCCTTCGTCAACCTGATGCTGGGCTCGGCCTCCGCGCAGTGGGCGGTCACGGCGCCGATCTTCGTGCCCATGCTGATGCTGCTCGGGTACAGCCCGGAGATCATCCAGGCTGCCTATCGCATCGGCGATTCCACCACCAACATCATCACGCCGATGATGAGCTACTTCGGACTCATCATGGCCTTCGCGGCGCGCTACGTGCCCAAGGCGGGCATCGGTACGCTGATCTCGATGATGCTGCCTTATTCGGTGGCGCTCATCATCTGCTGGACGGCCTTTTTCTTCCTCTGGGTGTTCGTGCTCGGCCTGCCGGTCGGACCTGCCACCGCGACCTACTACACGCCCTGACCCGCGCCGCGGCCGTGAGGGTGGCGGCTACCTATTGACGCGGGTCAAGGCATTCGCAACCGTGTTGAACTATAGGACTCCTGGGGCCTGAGGGTTTCCGGGCAGGCCGTCGGCACGACGCCGGTGGCCGGGCTCGGCCCGCACCGGGGTTCGCAGCATGCTTTCGTCACGCGACCCATTTCGCGTGGACGGGCCAGGGATGGCGAACGGGCCACGCAGCACGCCACGGTTCATCGCGGCCGGTATGGTCGTATTCGTGTTCTGGCTGGTGATCTCGGCCTCGCTGGCCTGGACGGACCTGGCGGTCGGCCTCGTGCTCTCGCTGCTGCTGGGCGGGTGGTCGACGCGCTACCTGTGGGCCGGCGACGCACCCCGGCTGTCGATGCGCGAGGCGGCGTTGCTGCTGCGCCGGTCCCCCGGTTTCGCCTGGCAGATCTTTCTGTCCGCGCTGCACGTGGCGCGAGTGGTGCTGGATCCGCGCCTGCCGGTGCGGCCGCGGCTGGTGACCTGCCGGACCCGCCTGCGGCGCGACATCTCCCGGATTGCTTTTGCGCAGGCCGTGACCCTGACGCCCGGCACGCTCACGGTCGACCTGCGGGGCGGTGATTTCCTGCTGCACTGCCTCGACGAGGCCTCGGCGGAACGGATCCTGGACGGCAGCCTCGAGCGCCAGGTGGCGCGGATCTTCGAGCCGGAGTCGCCGTCGTGACGGCCTTCTTCTGGGGGCTGGCCATCTTCCTGCTGCTCAACGCCACGCTGTGCGTGTGGCGCGCCTTCGCGGGCCCGACCGTGGTCGACCGGATTCTCGCCACCAATGTCGTCGGCACCAAGGCCCTGATCGTGCTGGTGCTGCTCGGGCTGGCCTTCGAACGCAGCCTGCTGCTCGATGTGGCGGTGGTCTACGGCCTGCTGAACTTCGGCATCACCATCGCGGCGACGCGCTTTCTGGAGACCGGCCGGCTGAAGGGGGACTGGCAGTCATGATGGGCGCCGCGCTGCACTCGCTCACCGTCCTGCTGGCCCTGGTCGGCGCCGGCTTCTTCGTGGCAGGCACATTGGGGTTGCTCAGGCTGCCGGACTTCTACACGCGCGCGCACGCCGTGGCGAAGTGCGACACCGTCGGGGCGGGGGCGATCCTGCTGGCGCTGGCGGTACACGTCGCGCCGCACCCGGAGGCGCTGAAGATCCTGCTGCTGCTCGCACTGGTGCTCATTTCCAGCCCGACCGCCGGACACGCCCTGGCGCACGCCGCGCATGGCACCGGCCTGGAGTCGTGGGAGCCGTCGGCGGGGGATGCGCCATGAGCCAGGTCTTCGATCTCGTGATGCTCGGCCTGCTGATCGCCATGGCGCTGGCCGTGGCCCGCAGCAAGGACCTGGTCGCGGCCGCCATCATCTTCTCCGGTTACAGCCTGGTGATGTGCCTGCTGTGGCAGCACCGCGGCGCTCCCGACGTGGCGATGACCGAGGCCGCGGTCGGCGCCGGCGTGACGACCATCCTGGTGCTGGTGGCGATCGGCCGCACCTGCAGGAAGGAGCGATGAGAAAAACGCTGGTTGCGCTCACCATCGCCGCTGCGGCCGTGCCGATGCTGATCGGCGTTGCCGCGCTGCCGCGGCCGGGTGATGGTGGGGCGCCGGCGCACACCCACGTGGCCGCCCGCTACCTCGCGGACGGCGCGCGCGAGGCCGGAGCCGACAACCTGGTCACCGGCATCCTGCTGAACTATCGCGGGCTGGACACCTTCGGAGAGGTGACGGTGATCTTTACGGCGCTGGCCGCCGCAATGGCCGTGCTCACGCCCGCCGCGCCGGGTGGGACGGGTGGCGTTCCTCCGGGCGGTCCTCCCGGCGCTCCGCTGAGTCCCGTCGTGGCCTACGTCGTCAGGCTGACGGCGCCGCTCATCGCGCTGTTCGGCGCCTTCGTGATCCTGAAGGGCCACGTCTCGCCCGGCGGCGGCTTCCAGGGCGGCGTCATCCTCGGCGCCCTGCTGATGCTGCTCAGCGTCGTCATGGGGCGGGGTCCGCGCGCGCCACTGGTCCCGACCGTCGCGGCGCGCTGGCTGCAGGCGGCGGCGCCGTTGACCTTCGCCGTGGTCGGCCTGCTCGGACTCGCGCTGACGGGTGCCTTGCTGGGGTTCCCCGACGATCCGGGGATGGCCCTGCTGCGCGAACTGATGATGATCGGGCTCGAACTCGGCATCGGCATCGGTGGCGCGGCGGTCATCTTCGGGCTGTTTGTCGGCATGCGGGGTGACTGAGATGACCGGCCTGTGGCAGAACATCGACTACGCCGCCTTCGTCGTGCTGTTCTGCATCGGCCTGTACGTCATCATCGCCAAGCAGAACCTGATCAAGAAGCTGCTCGGCCTGAACATCATGGAGACGGCCGTGTTCGCCTTCGTGGTCACCTCGGGGATGGTCGACGGCGGCACCGCGCCAATCCTCGGCGCCGACGCCACGGCGCCCTTCGCCAGCCCCTTGCCGCATGCGCTGATTCTCACCGGCATCGTGGTGGCGTTGAGCATCACGGCGTTGGCGCTGTGCCTGATCATCGAGATCTACCGCCACTGCGGCACCATCGAGGCCGATGAACTGAAAGGGGCGGAGTGATGGCGCACTGGCTGCCGCTGGCCGCCGTGCTGCCCTTGCTGGCCGGCGCGCTGACGCCCGCGCTGGCGGCCGGCCGCCCCGGCCTGGCTCGCGGCTGGGCGCTGGCGACGGCCGTGTTCTGCACCGTTGTGACGGCCGTGCTGACGCACCGCGTGGCGCAGGAGGGCCCGTTTTCCTATGCGATGGGCGGCTGGCCGCCGCCCTGGGGCATCGAGCTGCGCTTCGACGAATTCAGCGCCGCGGCCCTGTTCATCAGCTTCATCATGGTGCTGGTGCTGGTGTATTCCGGGCCGTACGTGCGGCGCGCCGTCCCGGCGCAACGCATCCCCTGGTACTACAGCCTGCTGCTGGTGAATCTCGGCGCGATGATCGGCTTCGTCGTGACCGCCGACCTGTTCAACCTGTTCGTGTTCATGGAACTGGTCGCGGTATCCAGCTACGCGCTGGTGGCCGTCGGCGGCGGGCGCACGGCGGCGCTCGCGGCCTTCAAGTACCTGATGGCCGGCAGCGTGTCGTCGGCACTGATCCTGCTGTGCATCGGCGTGGTGTTCGCGTTGACCGGCAGCCTGAATATGGCGGACATTGCGTCGCGGCTGGCGGAGGTCGAGTCGCGTGCGCCGGTCGTGCTGGCGCTGGTCGGCATGACGGTCGGTTTCCTGGTCAAGGCCGGCCTGTTCCCGCTGCATGTCTGGCTGCCGGACGCGCACGCGATCGCGCCCAGCCCGATCAATGCCGTGTCCTCGGCGCTGGTGGTGAAGCTCGGCATCATCGGCGTGCTGCGGGTCTGGCCGCTGTTTGCGGCGGCCGCCACGGTGTCCCTGGCGCCGTTGTACGAGGCGCTGGCCTGGCTCGGGGCGGTCTCGATCCTCGCCGGGGCGTTCTTCGCCCTGTTCCAGCAGGACATCAAGCTGAT
>DAOMOU010000020.1:0-14537 GCA_035444525.1 Gammaproteobacteria bacterium
GCCGACCCAGGCGCCGTCCAACCATACCGCGCCGCTCGCGGACAGCGGCCGCAAGCCGAGCGTGCCGACTTCCGCGCCGAGCTGTACCTGCCACTGCAAGGGGTACCGGACGCCGTCGAGGACACGCGAGCCGTCGTCGCGCGGCGCCAGCAGGAGCGCGTCCGCCGGCGGAACCGTGTTGCACTCGGTCAGCGGGGTGCCGCCTCCGGCCCGCCGGCGCAACTGTTCGCAGCGGTACGCCGCGCCGTCCGCGAGCTCCAGCCACAGTCCCGCCAGCGCGAGCTGGCCGCGGCCGACCGGCAGGCCCCGGCCCCAGACACGATCCAGCATCGCCCGGCCCGTGACTGTCGACTCGCGCCCCTCCAGCACGAGTGTGCCGGCCACCTCTAGCCCGGGCCACCAGTAGCCGCGGTAGGGCTCACGTCCGATCGCGACCGGAGCGGTCGCCGGCAGGCGCAGGTGCAGGTCCACCGCGGCGCCGCCGGCGGCGCCCTGCAGGCGAAACCGGTCGCCTGACTCTTGCAGCTCGAACCGCCAGTCCTCGACCCATGCGGCCGCCGGTGTGTCACTTGCGCCCGCCAGGCCGAGCGCCGCCCGGCTGATCCGCTCGCCGGCCGCCGCGCGCGTCCCTGCCCGTTCGACGGCAAGTCGCGCGCGCCACACGTCGCGCACGGCCCACTCTGATTCCCGTGATACCGCCTCCGCCTGCACGGCGACACGTTCGAATGCCAGCTGAAAGCCCCAGGCCTCCCCCGCATCGTCTCGCACCAGCCCGGCGAACAGCCACGACTCGACCAACTGCCCGGGCTTCGGCGCATGGTCGGCGGGAAACGCCAGCGGCGCATCACCGGGCGAGGGAAACTCGGCCGCCAGCCGGTCGATCCCGGCCAGGGCAGACTGCAGCGCTGCCGTGGTGACGCGCTCAGGGCCGTGAGCGATGCAGCGCACGATGCCAGTCGCCGCGGCGACACCGAGCGCGGCAAACAGAAGCAGTGACAGCTTGCGAGCGTGCATCGGAGCGCCGTCCATGCGCGGAAGTAGGGCCTGATTCTATATCGCGCCGGCGGCGCGGGCCGATTCAGCGCTGCGGCTTGCGGCGCACGTAGAGCGTCTTGCTGACCTGCGCGACCAGCTCACCCGCCGCGTCGCGCACCTCCACCTGCCAGGTCGGCTGGTGTTTCTCGCCCGACGCGGTGGCCGCCAGCACCGACTCAATCATCTCTGCCGTCAGCTCGAATCGCGCGCTGACCCGCCCGCGACCCGGGCGCAGGAAATCGATCGTGGCCGAGCGATCCCAGACGAAATACGCGGGTCCGATATTGCGTGACAGCATTATCGCGTAGAAGGGATCCGTCATGCCGTACAGGCTGGCGCCGAAGTGCGTGCCGAAATAATTGCGGTTGTACCAGCGCAGCGCCATGCTCACCTCGACCCGCCGCCAGTCGGGTGTAATGCGGTGCACCGTGATCCCGGTCATCAGGTACGGCGGATAGCAGTTGAGAAGCAGCTTCTGTGCCTCCGGAGACTGCATGGCGCGCACGAAGCGGTTCATGGCGTCGAGCCGCCCCCTGCGTTCACCAGCCGCCGCGCGGCAGGCGGCGTGCGATGTCGGGAAAGCGGGCGAGGTCGAACACCGGCTCGACGTGCAGTGCGAGCTGGCTGTTGTAATCGCGCATCACCTTGATGACCAGCCCGGAGAGCAGCAGCACGGCGACGAGATTGACGATGGTCATGAAGGCCATGGAGAGGTCCGCCATCGCCCAGACCAGCGGGAGATCGATTTGCGAGCCGGCGAAAATCCCGGCCAGCACGACGCAACGGTAGGCGGTCAGCAGTCGCTGGTCGGAACGGATGAACGCCAGGCTGGTTTCGCCGTAGTAGGTGTTCGCCATGATGGAGGTGAAAGCGAAGAACAGCAGTGCGACCGCCATGAAGCCCGCGCCCCAGTCGCCGACCAGCGCACTCATCGCGCCCTGCGTGAGCGCCATGCCGGTCACGCCGGCGCCGGCCTCGAACTGGCCCGACACCAGGATGATCGCGGCGGTACAGGAGCAGATGACGATGGTGTCGGTGAATACGCCGAGCATCTGCACGTAGCCCTGGCTGGCCGGGTGGCGCACGTCGGCGGTCGCGGCCGCGATGGGCGCGCTGCCGGAACCCGCCTCGTTGGAGAACAGGCCGCGCCGCACACCGTTGATGAGTGCCTGCGCAATGCCGTAACCGAGCACACCGCCGGCCGCCTGGCCAATGCCGAAGGCGCTCTCGAACACCAGCCGGACCACCCCGGGCAGGCGGTCCAGATGACTGAGCACCAGCCACAGCGCAACGCCCAGATAGGCGATGGCCATGAAGGGCACGACGATCTCCGCGACGCGCGCGATGCGGCGAATGCCGCCGAAGATCACCAGCCCGACCAGGAAGGCGGTCAGCAGGCCGGTCCAGCCGGCGTCGATCCCGGTCACCTGTTCCACCGCCGCAGACATCGAGTTCGACTGCACGCCGTTGAAGGCGATCGGGTAGGACACGATCAGGAACACGGAGAACAGGATGCCCATCCAGCGCTTGCCCAGTCCGTACTGCATGTAGAAGGCCGGCCCGCCACGGTAGCTGCCGTCACCGTTCGGCACCTTGAACAGCTGCGCAAGGGTGGACTCGAAGAAGCTCGTCGCCATGCCGAGCATGGCGGTGACCCACATCCAGAACACCGCACCCGGCCCGCCGAGTTCCAGCGCTACCGCCACGCCGGCCAGGTTGCCGGTGCCGACGCGCGCGCCCAGGCTGGTGCAATAGGCCTCGAAGGACGATATGCCGCCGTGCTCGCGGCGGAAGCTGCGCTTCATCACGCCGAAGGTGTGCCCGAAATGCCGCACCTGGATGAAGCCGGACAAAACGGTGAACAACAATCCCGCACCGAGCAGCAGCCAGATCAGCAGCGACCCCCACATGAGCTGGTTGGCAGCGTCGACGAACTCCTGCATGGTCAGTCGCCGCGATCCGGCGCCGGGTAGGCGAAACGCCGGAAGGCATGCCGCGCGAAAGGCTGCCAGTCGCCCTCGGGCTGCGCCAGCCGGTCGGCGATCGCCCAGAGTGCCATGGGGTTGTGGCCCAGGCCGCAGTGGCTGCCGTGCACGCGGACGTTCTCCGTCGTCGGCGAAGGATGCTCGAGCGAGCAACGCCAGTGCACCACGCCGTCGGTCCGGGTGTAAATCGACGTCGCCGGCACCGGCGGCGGCTGGGCCAGGCGCGCGAGCAGGCGCGGATCCATGGTGGCTTCCCGCTGGCCGCTGACGTCCTCGTACAACAGCGTCACGGTGGTGCCCGTGTGGTGCCTGAACGGCGTGCCGAGCGTGATCACCAGCCGGACGTCGTCCGGCGCGAGCCACGACAGTTCACGCGCATACATGCCGCCGAGGCTCCAGCCGATCACACTGACCTTGCGGCCGTAACGGCGCCTGAGCTCCCGCAGGCGCGCCAGCAGGCGCTCCTCGGTCTCACCCACCCCGCCGAGGTTGCGGCCGAGCTTCCAGCGATGCGCCGCGTAGCCCAGCGATTTCAGGAACTGTCGCAGGGGAAAGGTGGAGCTGCCGCTGGCCAGGAAGCCGGGCAGCACCAGTACCGGGTGGCCGTCCCCCGCCGGCGCCTGGCGCAACAGCGGATAGAGCCAGGCCATCGCCCCCAGCTCGATGACTGCACGGCCCTCCAGCAGCTGCCAGATCAGCGGCGGCGGCCCCAGCTCCTCTTCAGCCTGCACCCTGCCCTCGCTTGACTCGCGGACGACTCGCCCGGCCGCGGGCCGCCTTGGGGGTGGCGCGCGCAGCAACCGCGTCACGGAGCTCCATGAAGCTCGCGCGGATCGATTCGATCAGGCGCTCGACGTCCGGCACGGCCTCGTGCGCGGCCGTCGCGCTGACCGACAGGGTGTCCATGTAGCTGGTGACCACCAGGATCAGGCCGAGCCCGTCGAGCACCGGCGCGGTGCCGAACCCTTCCAGCAGCCTGGCGGTGCCGAGGTACAGGGGCTCGCGCGGGCCGGGCACGTTGGTGATCACCAGGTTGAAGGGTGGCCGGTGATAGCGCGCGAGGTGCAGTCCCGAGTACAGGCCGGCGGCCGCAGTAGCGAGCGAGTACGGGACGAAACGGGAGGTGTCCGCGAGCGTCGCCGCGCCGATCGCGTCCGTGTAGGCCTTGCTGTCCACCGCGTGCGCGTGGATGCGCCGCAGCCGCTCCAACGGGTCGCGCGCCCCCACCTCGAGCGGGATCAGCATGGCCGACACGCGGTTGGAGCCTTTTTCCATCTTCCCGCGGATCGAAATCGGCGCCATTGCGACCAGGTCCTTCTCGGGCAGGCTCGCGTAGCTCTGCAGGTAGCGTCGCAGGCCGCCACTGCAGACCGCCAGCACCACGTCGTTGACCGTGGCGCCCGGCACGGCCGCGCGGATGTTCCGGATTTCGTCGAGCGGCAGCTTGACCGCATCGAAGCACCGCCGCGAACTGATCGGTACGTTGAATGGGCTGCGCGGCGCCTGGAACAGCATGGGCGGCGCATGGTGATCCCGCGCGATGAACTCGCGCCCGGCGCCGAGGCCGCCGCGCAGCAGGCTGGCCGCCCAGCTCAAGGTCTCGCCCGGTTGCCGGAACACGCCGCCGAAGCTGCGCTTCAGCAAGCCCAGGGCGCCCGGCACCGGCTCCACAGGCGCTCGCCGCGTGCCGACGGTCTTGCGTTTCCGCCGCCGCGGTTCGGCGCTCCAGACGGCATTGAACATGTCGAGCGTGCCGAGTCCGTCGGCTGCCGCGTGGTGCACGCGCGAGATCACCGCGAAGCTGCCGGGCGGAAACACACCGCAGGCGTCCAGGCCCGACACGAAAGTGAGGTGCCACAGCGGCCGTTCCGGATCCAGCGGACGCGAGAACATGCGCGCCGCCAGTTCGCACAAACGCGCCCAGTCGGCCGGCCGCGGCAGCGCCGAGTGTTGCAGGTGGAGGTCCAGCTCGAAATTCGGATCCTCAGCCCAGAACGGCCGTCCGAGGTGCAGCGGCACCTGCACGAGCCGGCGGCGGAACAACGGCGAACCCTCGATGCACGCCGCGATGTGGGCCTGGAAGTCCTCGAAGTCGAACCGGCCGGACTCAGGCTGGTAGACGTGCAGCCCGCCGACGTGCATCGGGGCATTGCGCGAGTCGAGATAGACGAACGCGGCGTCGAGGCCGGAGAGCTGCTCCATGTGCTGTTTCCCTTGCATGGGACCGCAATTATGCGCGGTGCGGGCAGCGGCGCAAACCATGGCGACGCGGCGGGCAGTGCCAGGCTGCGATCACGGTGCTACCGGCGATCCGCACCTCGCCCAAGCGCCGCGATGATCGCAGCGTCCCGGTCCTCGTACCCGGCCCGGAACGACACCGTGCCGTCGGCCTGTACCCAGGCGGTCCAGGACCCGTACAGCACCGGCACCGGCGTAGCGAGCGACAAGGTGCGCGGAGTACCCGCCGCGAGGGCCGCGGCCAGGCTTTCGGCGCTCCAGGCGGCGGGCCCGGCCGCCAGGGCACGCGCCAGGCCGGCGGCGTCCGCGAGGCGCACCGAACCTGCCAGCGCCTCGCCGCGTGCCGGGCCGCCGTGCAGGAAGACGCCGGCGTGGTTGTGAATGGGAAATCTCAGGTTGCCGAGGAAGCTGCGCTCGCCGGGCAGCTGCCGGACGATGACTCCGCCCGGCGCAGACCAGTCCACCGCCGCCGCATCGAGTGCGTCGCCCGCGGCATTGAATACCTGCAGGCCGCGCGCGCTGAGCTGCTCCGGCGCGCGTCGGGCGAGTGGCGCGACCTGCGTCTCGACGAGGCCCGGAGTGAGGACCCAGTCGGGATTCGCCACCAGGTAGCGCAGCTCCGCGCGGAACGGCGGCACCGCGCGTGCGGCCGTCGAAAATTCCGCCGCGACCCGGAACACGGGCTCGCTGTTGTCCATCAACACCACGCGGCGCCCCGCGGGGTCCGCCAGCAGGAAGCGGCCTCGGACGTCCACCAGCAACCAGCGCGCGCGCTCCAGATTGGCCCTGAGCTGGTCCTGCCGGACCTTCAACGGGACGTTCAGCACCCGTAACGAGGCCGGACCGAAAATGCCGTCCGGCTCCAGCCCGTGACGCGACTGGAAACGTCGCACCGCCTCTTCGAGTGCGCCGTCGAAGCGCGGTGAGTCCACCACGATCCCGGTGAAATCGCCGGTGGCCGCCAGCCGACGCCGCAAGGCCGGCACACGGGGATCCTCCAGGCCGGCCTGCAGCACGCGCCCGGACGCCAACGGCTCCCATCCGCCCTGCTGCTCGATCACGCGGTAGCGGGCCAGCGCCGAGCGCAGCCGGCCGTACATCGGCTGCACCGGCCGTAGCTCGGCGAGCTGCAATCCGACCGCCCCGCTGGAGGCAATGCGGGTGGCCAGCGCCGCGCCGGACTCGCCGCGCACCGGCCCAAGCAGGTCCCAGCGCGGGCTGCCGGTGGCGGGATCCACTTTGCCCTGGTGGAGGTGCGCAGCGACGCGCAGCAACGCATCGGTGAGCAGCAGGTCGGCGGTGGCCGCCGCCGCCGCACTGTCGGCCTGCTGGCGCCGCCGATCGAGGGCGGCGCGCAAGGCCTCGAAATGATAGTCCCCCGGATCCAGGCCTTCGCCGCTGATCGCCGCGATCTCGCCGAGCAGGGCCTCCTCGCTCACTCGGTCACGCCACAACAGCGTGAAGCCGCGCGCCTCGTAGACTTCCGGGAGAGTGCGTGCCGAGCGCAACTTGCGGCCCGCCACCGTGACTTCACCGGTGCTGCGCAGCTGCTCCACGGAGCGGCGGATCGTCTCCGCCACCTCGACCGGGTCCGGCGCCGCGGCGGCCGGCCCGAGGCCCGCCAGGACGACCAGCACGGCCACCGCCAGCGTCGTCCAGCGTCCGAGGCGCCCCTTGCCTGCGTCCTCAGTCCGCACGACGCCGCACCTGCAGGTAAAACCATGCCGCGAACGCCGTGAACGCCACCAGGCCGACCAGCGCGGCCACAGCGTCGCCGCCCAGCCAGCCCGTGCCGATGCCGAGCGGCCGCCGGCCCAGCACGAACGCCGCCCCGGCGATACCGACACCCAGCAGGCCCTCGCCGCCGACGAAGCCGCTGCCGAGCAGGATGCCGCGCTCGCGCCGCTCGTTCAGCTCATCGGTGCCGGTCGCGCTGCGCTCGGCCCACAATCGCAGCAAGCCGCCGAGGAAAATCGGCGTCATGGTCGATACCGGCAGGTACACGCCGACGGCAAAAGGCAGGGACGGAATCTTCAGCAGCTCGCACGCAACGGCGATACCGATGCCCAGCGCCACCAGGCCCCACGGCAAGGACTGGTCCAGCACGCCGTCGATGACCAGTTTCATCAGCGTGGCCTGTGGCGCCGGCAACTCAGTGCTGCCGAAGCCGAAAGTCTCGGCCAGCAACAGCACCGCCAGGCACACGAACACCGCCGCGGTCAGCACACCGACCAGTTCACCGACCTGCTGCCGGCGCGGCGTCGCCCCCAGCAGGTACCCGGTCTTCAGGTCCTGCGAGGTGTCGCCCGCGATCGAGGCGGCGATGGCTACGACACAGCCGACGGTGATCGCCGCGGCCTTGCCCGTCATGTCGGTCCAGCCCATGGCCAGGAAGATGCCGGACGTGCCGAGCAGCGCGGCAATGGTCATGCCGCTGGTGGGATTGCTGGTGACGCCGACGAGGCCGACGATGCGCGAGGCGACCGTCACGAAGAAGAACGCGAACACCGCCACGCAGACGGCGGCCACGAGGCGATGCACGACGCCCCCGACCTCGCCGAATGGGACCGGTACCAGGCCGAGTGTGGCGATGACCAGCACCGCGCCGATGCCGACCACCTTGAGCGGCAGGTCCTGACCGGTGCGCGGCACCGCCACCGGGTGCTCGGCGCGCTGCTTCTGCAGCTGGCCGAAACCGATGCGGAAGCTGTCCACCATCACCGGCAGGCTGCGTACGAGGGTGATGATGCCGGCCGTCGCGACCGCGCCCGCGCCGATGTAGCGGACGTAGCGCGACCACAGCTGGCTCGGGCTCATGTCGGTCATCAGCAGCACGGTCTCGGGATAGAGCGGCAGGCTGCGGGAGGCGCCCCACCAGTCCAGCAACGGGATCACCACCAGCCAGGACAGCAGCCCGCCGCCGACCATCACCGCGGCAATGCGCGGCCCGAGGATGAAGCCGACTCCGAACAGCGCCGGCGACAGGTCCATGCCCAGCTCGGCCTTGCGCGGCCACGGCAGCTTGAGGTGCACGGCATCGGGGATGGCGCGCGCCCAGGAGGTGAGCGCCTTGAAGGCCGCACCCGCCGCGAGGCCGATGAAGACGAAGCGCGCATTGCCGCCGCCGACCTCGTTGGCGACCAGCACCTCCGCGCAGGCGGTGCCCTCGGGATACGGCAGCTTGCCGTGCTCCCGCTCAATGAGGAAGCGTCGCAGCGGGATCATGAACAGGACGCCGAGCACGCCGCCGCACATGGCCAGCATGGTCATCTGCAACAGGCTCGGCGACAGTCCCCACAGGAACAGCGCCGGCAAGGTAAATATGATGCCGCTGGCCAGCGAACTGGAGGCCGAGCCGACCGTCTGCGAAAGATTGGCCTCGAGGAGGGTACCGCTGCGCCCGACTGCTGCCAGCGCCCGGAACACGGCCACGGTCATCACCGCGACCGGGATGGAGGTGCTGATGGTGAGGCCCGCGCGCAGGCCGAGGTAGGCATTCGCGGCACCGAAGATGATGCCGAAGGCTATGCCCAGGCCGATGGCCTTGAAGGTGAACTCCTGCAAGCTGGCGTGTGCCGGCACATAGGGCTCGTAGCTCGTGCCCGGCCGGGGCGGCTCGAAAGCTCCGGGTCCCAGCCCCTGCCGCTCGCTCATGTCGAGCGCTCCGCGGCTGCCGCGGCCACGACTACCTGCAGGGGCTCGCCGGCGCGCACGTGCAGATCACGTTGCGGGTAGGGAATCTCGATGCCGTGCTCGTGAAAGGCGCGCCAGACCAGGCGCAGGATTTCACTGCGCACGTTGTTGACTCCGTTCATCGGATCCCCGACCCAGATCCGCAGCTCGAGATCCACCGAGTTGTCGCCGAAGGACTTGAGCTGGCACACGGGCGCGGGGTCCGCCAGCACGCGGGGAACCTGCTCTGCGCATTGCACGCAGATCGCCAGCGCATGCTCGACATCCGACTGGTAGTGCACACCGATGGGAATCTTGACCCGGATCTTGCTGTCGGTGTGCGTCCAGTTTTCCACTCGCGTGGTGATGAATTCCTCGTTCGGAATGAGGTGCTCGATGCCGTCTCGCGAGACGACCGAGACATACCGCCCGCCGAGCGTGTTCACCCAGCCGTAGGTGCCCGCCACCGCGACGACGTCGCCCGGCTTGATGGATTTGTCGAGCAGCAGGATGACCCCGGAGAACAGGTTGGCGATGACGCGCTGCAGGCCGAGGCCGATGCCGACGCCGATGGCGCCGCCGAACACCGCGAGCGCCGTCATGTCCATGCCCGTGGTGGCAATGGCGGCGAGCACCGCGATGGTGACGAGGCTGAATTTCAACAGCTTGCCAAACAGGACCTGGACTGACGGCGTCAGGTTGGGACTGTGGCGAAGCCTCGATTCCAGGGTCTCGGACACCACCGTCGCCAGCCACAGCAGCACCGCCAGGGCGAACACCGACTTCGTTACCGTGAGCAGCGATATGCGCACCGCGCCGAACTGGATGGCGAAGGAATCGAGCAGCGCGATTGTCGGATCGAGCAGCCGCAGGATGTTGAGCGCCGCGATGGTCCACGCGGTGATCGCCACTGCGCGCGCCCACACTGGGTTGCGAATCAGGCTCGAGGCGATGTTGATCACGACCCAGGCCATCAGCAAGCTCGCAGCGATTTCCAGGATGCGTGCCGGCCAGGCCTGAATGACGGCCGCCTGCCATGCGATGCCGACCAGCACCAGCCAGAGCAAGGGCAAGAGCAGCGACCGCAGCATATCCACGGCCCGCTTCCAGCGTGCGCCCCAGGCGAGGCGCTCGATCAGCCGCTGCAAGCGCGGTCGCAGCAATGCGGCCGCAGCCAGCCCGACCGCTACCGTGAGCAGCTGCAACAGGTTGGGCAGCGCGAAGACCTGGGCGCGTGCCCATGCCCAGGCAGAATTCGCAACATCGATCACTTGCTGGGGGGTAAAAAACTCGTCCATCGGCGGCCCCTCCCGCGACCCGCGCGGAACCCGGGCAGCATACCATCCCCCGCAAAGCAGGAAGCCCGGCTTTCGCCGGGCTTCCTGGGTTTTTCGCCACAATCGGCCGGGGGGGCCGGGCTCGCTTACAGGGCCTTCACCTTGATCAGCTCCTTGCCGTCCGGATCCGTGACGTGCACGGCGCAGGCCAGGCAGGGGTCGAAGCTGTGAATGGTGCGCAGGATTTCGATCGGCTGCTCGGGATCGTACAGCTGGTGATTGTCCTGCAACGCCGCCTCGTAGGCCCCCGGTACACCCTGCGGATCGCGGGGACCCGCGTTCCAGGTGCTCGGCACTACGCACTGGTAGTTGTCGATCCGGCCGTCCTTGATGACGATCCAGTGCGACAGGCCGCCGCGCGGTGCCTCGTGGATCCCGACGCCCTTGGCGACCTTCGGCCAGCTGGAGGGATTCCACTGGATCTCGTTGAAGGTCCTGGTGTCGCCGGCGCGGATGTTGCCGAGCAACTGGTCCATCCAGCCCTGCATGGCGTCCGCGATGATCTTGGTCTCGAGCGTGCGGGCAGCGGTGCGCCCGAGCGTCGAAAACAAGGCCTCCACCGGGGCGTCCAGGGTGCTCAGGGCATAGTTCACCAGCTCGCGCGTCTGGTCGTGGCCCTTCGCGTACATGATGAGCACCCGGGCCAGCGGACCGACTTCCATCGAATGGCCCTTCCAGCGCGGCGACTTCAGCCAGCTGTAGCCGTCATCGACGTTGAGCTGCTTGTAAGGCGCCGCCGGCCCGCCACGGCCCTCGTAGTTGAGGTCCGTCTCGCCGTCCCAGGGATGCAGTCCCTGGTTCTTGCCGCCGGAGTAGTTGTACCAGGAGTGCGATGCGAATTCCTGGATCTCGTTGGGGTCCGCGAAGTCCACTTCCTGGATGTCGTTGAGGTTGCGATTGAGGATGACGCCTTGCGGAATCAGGAAGCTCGACGAGTCGGTCATGCTCCGCGACGGCAGGTCGCCGAAGGAGATGAAGTTGCCGAGCCCCTCGCCGCGACCGAACCAGTCCTTGTAGAAGCCGGCAATGGCCAACGTGTCGGGGACGTACACCTGGTCCACGAAGACCCTCATCATGTCGATGATCTTCTGCACCACCTGCAGCCGCTCGGCGTTGATGGCCGAGTCCGAGTTCAGGTCGATGGGGCTGGGCACGCCGCCGACGACGAAGTTCGGATGCGGGTTCTTGCCGCCGAAGATCGCGTGCAGCTTGGCCACGTCGCGCTGCCAGGCCAATGCCTCGAGGTAATGCGCCACCGCCATCAGGTTGGCCTCGGGCGGCAGCTTGTAGGCCGGGTGACCCCAGTAGGCGTTGGCGAAAATGCCCAGCTGCCCGCCTTCGACGAAGCCCTGCAGCTTCTTCTTGACGTCGCGGAAATAGCCCTCGGTGGACTTCGGCCACTGCGGCGAAACCGCCTTGGCAAGATCAGCAGTCGCCGCCGCGTCGGCGCTCAACGCCGAGACGACGTCGACCCAGTCCAGCGCGTGCAGGTGGTAGAAGTGCATCACGTGGTCCAGCACGTACTGCGAGCCGATCATCAGGTTTCGGATCAGCTGCGCGTTGTGCGGGATTTCGTACTTGAGGGCATCCTCGACAGCCCGGATGGATGCCATGCCGTGCACCAGCGTGCAGACACCGCAGATGCGCTGGGTGAAGGCCCAGGCATCGCGCGGGTCGCGGCCGCGCATGATGATCTCGATGCCGCGCACCATCGTGCCCGAAGAGTACGCCTGTTGGATGCGATCGCCCTGCATCTGCACCTCGACGCGGAGGTGGCCTTCGATGCGGGTGATCGGGTCGACAACGACTCGATTGCTCATAATTTAATACCCCGATCCTTGTAAGTCGTTCGCTGCCGGCGTGCCGGGCTCAGGCAAGGTTGTCGCTGACGAGCTGGACGAGGTTCACGACGCTCTTGTCCCAGTTCAGCCAGGCCTTGCCCATCTCAAGATTCTGCATGCAGGTGTTGCAGGCAGTCACCACCGTCGGTGCGCCGGTCCGGTCGACCTCCTCGCGCTTCAGCTCGAAGGCCTTGCGGCGCAGCGTCTGTGCACTCTTCAGCATCGCCACGCCGCCGCCGCCGCCGCAGCACAGGTTGGTGCGGCCGTGCGATTCCATCTCGGTAAGCTTGACGCCGAGAGCCTTGAGCACGTCGCGGGACTCGTCGAAGGACCCGCCCATGCGCCCGATCTTGCACGGGTCATGGAAGGTGACGTGGGCGGCGCCGTTGCCGGCCTTCTTCAGCTTCAGCCGTCCGGCCTTGAGCTCCTGGCCGAGGTACTCGGCTACGGACAGGAACTCGAAGGGCAGCTCCTTGCCGTACAGCGTGGCCGCCTCCCAGCGCAGGACCGGGTAGGCATGGCCGCACTCGGCGACGATAACCTTCTTGGCGCCGGCGGCGATAGCCGCGTCGATGACGCGCTTGCTGATGCGCTTCTGGGCCTGCTTGTCGCCGGCCAGCGCACCGAAGTTGGCGGACTCGAAGCCATCGCTGCGGATGGTCCAGCTGGCGCCCAGCTTGTTCATGATCTTCGCCGTCGCCGCCAGCACGCTCTCGTCCTTGAGGAAATCGAGCGCGGAGGACAGCACCAGCACCTCAGCCTTGTCCTTGTCCAGCGGCACGTCGATGCCCTTGGCACGGACGCGCTCCACGATCTCGCGCAGCTTGTCGGGCCCGGCGCCGAGAATGCTCGCCTTGTCCTTCTGCTCGTCGGAGACCGCCTGCAGCTCCGCAGGGGCCAGCCCGGCGGCCGCCAGGCCGTTGCGCACCACCTGGATCATGCTCTGGATGTGGATGCCCATCGGGCAGAGCAGGCTGCAGCGCCCGCACTGCGTGCAGGAGTCGTACACCAGCTCTTGCCACTGCTCGAGGTCGGCCACGGTGATGTCGCGCGTGGTCAGCCGGTTCAGCCAGCGGGTCGGCGCGAGCTCGCGACGGTAGACCTTCTTGAGCGGCTCCAGCTTGTAGATCGGCGTGTACTTCGCATCCTCGGTGGCCAGGTAGAAGTGGCAGGCCTCCGCGCACATCCCGCAATGGATGCAGGACTCGAGGTAGGTCGCCATGTCGGCGTCCATGCCGGCGAGGAAGGCCTCCTTCGCGCGGGCGATTTTCTGCTCGTCGGACAGCGCCCTCGGCTTCACACCGGCCGCGGCACGCTCGCCGAGAGTGCCGTAGTCAATCGTTGTCGCGCTCATGCCCGTACCCCTCTCCGTGCGAAGGCGGCCCCGACCTTGTAGCGGGACGGCCAGATGAACAACGCATGCATCAGCTTGCCGAACGGGAACCAGACCAGCAGCAGGCAGATGCTCAGAATGTGCAGCCCCAGCACCGTCTCGTAGCTCATCCCGAAGGTGATGTGCGTGTACGACATGATCCCCGTCAGGAACGGCAGGAAGGCGATGATCCAGCTGATGTAGTCATCCATGGTCGAGATCTGCCGCAGCACCGGGTTCATCAGCCGCCGCGCCAGCAGGACCAGCAGGATGGCCATGGTCACCACGGTGAAGAAGGTGATGAACAGGTTGGGCAGCGTCGGCCAGCCGAAGCCAAGAATGTCCTTGAAAAACAACATGTGCGGCGCGAAGAACAGCAGCACGATGAACATGCTGATGTGCCAGGCGTAGCCCGAGTAGTGCTGGAAGACGATGTTCTTCTCCAGCTCGTGCGCGGGCGCCGAACGCGTCAGCAGCGTCTTCACGCCGCCGGCGGTCGCCGAGCCCTTGGCAGGCTCGAGCGGCTTGCGCGAAGCCAGCAACAGCGCGGTCAGGCGCCACACCACCCCGACCACGAAGATCACGACCGCCCAGCGGAACGCGGGGCCGCGGGCGAAGTCGAGCAGGGTCATGCCCTGCAGATACAGTCCCTCGTTCATGCCTTTTCCTCCTGCTGCGACTTCTTCTGCTTGCCGCGCGCCAGGGCTGCTGCGGCGAGGCCCGCCGCGGCGCCTGCCGCCGCACCGATACCGACGGTCTTGGCGTCGCCCCAGTACGCCGCCGACAGCGGCCGGTAGAAGCTGCCCTTGTCCCAGAAATCCGGTTCCGAGCAACCGATGCAGCCGTGCCCGGACTGGACCGGCCAGCTGACGCCCTCGTTCCACTTCAGCGTGGCGCAGGCGTTGTAGGTCACCGGGCCCTTGCAGCCGAGCTTGTAGAGGCAGTAGCCCTTTCTCGCGCCCTCGTCGTCGAAGGTGTTCGCGAACAGGCCGCGGTCGTAGAACGGCCGCCGGTAGCAGCGGTCATGGATGTTCTGGCCGAAGAAGGCCATCGGCCG
>DAOMOU010000020.1:14637-16879 GCA_035444525.1 Gammaproteobacteria bacterium
ACCATGCTTGGCGGCAACGCCATCATGGACGCGGTTGCCGCGCAGAATTTCATGAACCCGCGACGGCTGACTCCGTTCGCCCGGAGGACGTCGCCTACGGTCTTGCTTGCTGCCATGCTGTGCTCCTCCGCACTGCCCCGCCTTTCACGTTCACAGGGACCTTCGGTTGGCTTCAATTACCGGCCGACGCCAGCGCGTCGGCAAGTTCCTTGAGACCTTTCTGGACGTCCTCGGCCTGCGCCTGCAGGAGCGATGGAATCCAGGTGATCTCGACAAAACGGCTGGCGATCCCGCCAGACGCATTCATGTGCTCGATGATCCAGACGCCGGAGTAACGCGACTCGCGAATGACGGTCTTGCCGAGGCTTTCCAGCTCGGCCCTGACCTCGCCCTCGCCCAGCGCGTCGAACAGCCGGCGCAGGTCGCCGGGGCCCATGGGAATGCTCTGGATGTCGATGACGGTGGGCTCGCCTTCGTCGAGGAGACGCGCGAGCGCATGACGGATTTCGTGCAACAGGGGCAGCGCGTTACCGCGAAGCTCGGGTTCCAGTCCGCCGCCCGACTCCACCTTGACCCCAATTCCCGCGAGACCGCTCATGGCGCCTCCGCCGATGGCGGCCAGTGTCCATCCGCTGGACCCGTCCGCATCGGTCTTCGTCGTTGCTTCAATACCTTACCGGGCAATCTATGCGTCCGGCCGTCACCCAGCAATACGCAATTCACACATCAGTAGAGGGCTCATTCGGCCTTGATATCAGTGCCTGTCCAGCGGCCGATCAGCTCGGCCACGGCGCGCGCCGCCACCGGCATCGCCGCGCCCACCGCGGCCGTCGGCGCGGTGCCCCAGTCGACGATTTCCGGCTGGATGCCGACCAGCGCGCGCCGCCTGGGCAGGCGCTCCGTGAGGCGCGCCATGTTCATCAGGTCCATGAGGCCCACCTCGTGAATGCTGCGGCCGTGCCCGCCGAGCATCCGGTCCATGTCCTCGTCCTCGAACACCTTGACGGTGCCGGGATCAGCGCGCAGCTCGGTCGCGTCCACTACGATCAGGTGCTCGGCGTCCTCGACGAACGCGGCGATCGAGAAGCTCAGCGTGCCGCCGTCCATCCAGTGGATGCCGGGCGCGTCGGGATTCAGCGCCCGCAGTCGCTCGACGACCCAGGGGCCGACGCCCTCGTCCGTCAGGATGGTGTTGCCGACGCCGAGTACCAGCGTGCCGCTCTGTTCATGTGCCAGTTCAGTCATGAATCCTGCTCCGCGCTGTCCGGACCGGGGCGCCGCTGCAGAATACCCGGATGAGAACTGGACGCATCAGGGAATCTACGGGCTTGCACCGCTGCGGCCGCGGTGGCAGCTTGATGCCCTGCGGAGAAGCGTGTCGGAGCAAAGAATATGTGCCTGGGCATTCCCATGAAGGTGGTCTCGAAGGACGGCTTCCTGGCCCGCTGCGAGGCCAAGGGCGTCCAGCGGGACGTCAGCCTGTTCATGATGCAGGACGAGCCGGTCGAGGTCGGTGAGTTCGTCATGGTCCACGTCGGCTACGCCATCCAGAAGATGACCGAGCAGGAGGCGCGCTCCGCCTGGGAGGTCTACGACCAGATGGTGCTCAACGAAGCGGGCGCCTGAACCGTGCATGAGCTGTCGCTCTGCCAGGCACTGGTAGCCCAGCTGGAGTCGGTCTCCGCGGCCAACGGCGGCGGCGCCGTGGAGCTGGTCAGGCTGCGTATCGGCCCCCTCTCGGGGGTGGAGGCGCCGCTGCTGGAGCGAGCCTTCCCGCTGGCCGCCGCCGGCACCATCGCGGCGGGCGCCGAACTACGCATCGCCAACGCCCCGCTGGTCGTGCAGTGCACCGAGTGCGGGGCACAGAGTGATGCGCTGCCGAACCGGATGCTGTGCGGCAGCTGCGGTGGATTCCGGGTGCGCACCGTGTCGGGGGACGAGATGCTGCTCGAGTCCGTCGAGCTCGCCGCGCCCGGCCCGGCGAGCGCGGAAATGCGCTAAAGTTCTCATTCTCATTTACATTTTTCCTGGAGTTCGCCATGTGCGATACCTGCGGCTGCAACATCACTGACGGCAACCGCTACCTGGTCTCCCCCGGCGGCCGGCTGGAACAGACCGCCGACGGGCGCGCAGCCGTCACCGTGCTGAAGGGCCTGCTCGACGAGAACGACCACCAGGCGCAGCACAACCGGGCGCATTTCGACGCGCGCGGCATCCTCGCCGTGAACCTGATGTCGTCCCC
>DAOMOU010000021.1:0-16609 GCA_035444525.1 Gammaproteobacteria bacterium
GCGACGTGTACGACATCAATCCGCTGTCCGGGAACGAGGAAGCGGCGCGTACCGTCCAGATGATGGGTGGCCCCGCCGCCGTCATTGAACTACACCCGCGTGGGGGCTCGATTCTAGGGGCCGGGCGCGGCGTGGACAAGGGTCCGAGCCGGACTCGGACCCCTCCGACCGGTCAGGTCTCGCCATCTTCCTCGAGGTGACAGTTGCCGCAGTTGCGACGCGCGGCGAAGGCCGTCTCGCCGTTGTGGCAAGTAAAGCAGAACACCTCCTCGTTGTGGTCGCGGCGGCTGATCTCGGCCGAGCGGCTCACGTCGAAGATCGCCATGTGACAATCGGCGCAATACATGCCGGTGCCCGAATGGACGTCACCCTGGAAGGTCACCTTGCCCTGGCGCGCACCCTCGAACTCGAGCACGAGGCCGGGCGGCACCGCCTGCGCGAAGCGCATGGCGCCCAAGGCCAGCAGCAACAGCACGAACAGCAACAGCACCGGTCTCACGCCGCACCTCCTTCGGTGCTCAGCCGCGCGGCCCGTCCCCGCAACGTGACGATGGCCACCACCGGCATCACCACGATGACCACCGCCAGCAGGACAAGCACCCAGTTCGGGAAGTAGAAGGAGGCATAGACCTCCCAGCCGACCATCCGCAGCACGCTGCTGACGAAGGACGGCGCGCCGTGCAGGTGGCCGCCCAGCGTGCCGGTGATCGCCAGCAGGCCGCCGCCCAGCGCACCGAGTCCCAGCATGATCAGCCGGTTGGTGAGACCCTCCCAGGCCTTTTCACCGACCCACCAGCGCAGCGCGAGCACCGCGCCCCAGTAGAACATCGACCAGGTGGCGGCCATCATGTGGTTGCGCCCCAGCGGCGTGGTCTGCAGGGTATCGGCCGGCCACACCATCAGGCCGAGCACGTAGGTGATCACACCGGTAAGCGCACCGAACACCAGGAACGGCACCAGCACCCGATCCATGGCTTTCGCCAGCGGACCGTCGTGGAGCGCCCGTACGACGATGATCATGGAGGCCGTGATCCATACGGCCACGGGGAAATGCGCCATCATTGCGTGATACGGTCCCATCGACTCAGCCCTCCCGTTCCCGGATCAGCAGCCCTACCGCGTAGACGAAGCTGATGATCAGCAGCACGCCCGCGACCAGGCTCAGCCACCATTGCCGGCGGATTTCCTCTTCGAACTCGATCTCCACGCCGTACTGGGCCAGCTGCGCTTCCTTGTGCCGATACTTCACCGGCACGCCCTTCGCGATGTACTCGGAGCCGGCATGAATCCGGCTGGTGAGGCGCGGCCAGCTGACCTGGCCCGGGTAGAACAGCGTCACCTCGTGCGCGGCCACGTCGCTCCAGTCGGGCGCCGCGCCGGTGAATCGCGTGGCGGACAGGTCGCCGTCCCGCCCCAGCCCGACCTGCACGGGCATGGATACGTAGTGCCAACGGCTCGCCTTCGCATCGCGATGAACCGCCAGGGCGATGCTGTAGACACCCTGGTCCTGGAGAATCTTGTCCTCCAGCGGATCGCCGGTATCCAGCTTGCGCACCAGGGTGACGTCCCACTCGCCGTCGGCCCAGCGACCCTCGCCGAGCACCCGGATAGTGGCGCGCGCGCCGCTCGGCTGGCGCAGCACCTGGCCGGGGATGACGTCGCCCTCTTGCCAGTCGCGGTCCGCGTCGAAGGCGACGGCGTCGCCCTCGGACAGGTAGTAGCGCTCGGGCATCCCGGCGTGGTCGGCGGTGACCTCCTCCCAGCGCAGGGCCGCGCTGCCTGCCTTTGCGGCGTCGAACATGAAGCGCGGTCGCTCATTGGCGCCGTCCCAGTTGCTGCGGAACGGCCCTTCGCCGGAGTCGTACAGCCGGTACCAGGCAATGACCTGGTCGTCGGACCAGCCCAGCGGGTTGGACAGGTGCGCGCGCCAGTGCCAGAGGTCCAGGAAGTAGCCGGCTTCCCGCTGCGCCTGCAGCGTGTCCGCGTCGACGATCGAGTACCAGTCGTTCGGATCGGAGCGCGTCGCCGGCAGGTACTTGCGCCGGTGGGCGTCGTCGCGTCCGGCATTGGGCCCGGCGTCGCTGAAGTCGCGCATGTTGGCGCCCACCGTGATGTAGCCGCCATAGCGCTGGAACTCCGGCACGCTGCCGTCATCCAGCATCATGGTGAGCCGGTCCTCGTAGATACCGTCCGGTTCCGGGCCCACCGGGGAATGCAACTTGCGTTGCCAACGACCATCCCGATATTGAAGCAGGTCGGTGTAGACGTGCGGCCGCGCCGCCGGCCAGCGGTAGCGGAAGAAAATCTGTTCCTCGTTGTAGGCCACCTGCAACTGCAGCGGCATGGTCAGCTCGTCGGGAATCCAGATCTTGCGCTCCGGGTCGTCGCGCACGATGCCGGTGGTGTGAGTCACGAGCGAGACGAACAAGGCGGCGGTGAAAATCCCTGTAACGATGAGTACGGCGGTTCGGCGTCGAATCATCGATGTGCTCCTTGTGCCGGCCGGGTGATCGCGGGCTGCGCATCCCGGCCTTGTTGTCGAATATTGTTCGCCAGCCTAACAGATTTTGCCGCTGGGACGGTCGGCCACAGGCACCTTCCCCCGCGAACGCAGCAGGGCTTGCGGCCCGCAAAAAGGCGCGGTGGGGGGCAGCAGCGGCTAGTCCGCGGCAGCGCCTTGCGGGTGGTACATGTATAAAATCGCGGCGCGGATCTCTGCGTCCGTCAAATCGGCCAGGCCGCCACGCGGCGGCATGGGTCCGTGCCCGTGGATCGCGGAGTGAACGAGCGCATCGATGCCGCGGGCGCGCGCGATCCGCTCAATCCAGGCGTCCCGGTCGCCGATCCGCGGTGCACCGTCGGTCCCTTTCTCATGGCAGGCGGCACACTGCCCGCGCACCACCTGCTCGCCCTTGCGGGCGACCGCCGGGGTCAGGGGGTCGATCGGCTCGATCCAGTGGCCGCCGGACTGGTTGACCATGTAGGTGATCGCGCGCTCGATCTCGGTATCGCTCAGCGTCATGTCGCCGCCGTGCGCCGGCATGTTGCGGATGCCCGCCAGCGCGCTCGCCGTGAGTCCGGTCAATCCCCGCTCGGCCAGCGCCGCCCATGCCTGCCGGTCGCCGATCCTGGGTGCGTCATGCTCCCCGGTGCGGTGACAGCTGCCGCACGCAGCAGCCACCACCTCCTCGCCGCTGCGGCCGCCTGCCGCCTGCGCGTCGGACATCGCAAGCGGAAACGCCAGGACGAGCGACGCCGCCCATGCCAGCAGCAAGCCTGTGCTGTGTCGCAACAATCTGCTCGAGTTGGTCATGGCCACGCCCACCCATGTTGCATCGCCAGCGGAATGGTCAGCCGCACCGGCACGGCCGCAGTTTGTATTACTAAAGTAGACGAAGATCCGCGCGACTGCTGCGTGGCCGTCTGCCACGGCAGGCTGGGGCAGCTCAGCCCAGCAGCGTCTCTGCCTGCAGCAAGCCCTGGTAGAGCCGGCTGATGCGCGCCGTGAAGGGACCGGGAAGCGGGCGCGGATGCTCGCGACCGTCCAGCGAGGCGACGGGCACCACGCCGCCGAAGGTCCCGGTAACGAAGGCCTCGTCGGCGGACCGCGCCTCGTCCACCGTGAAGTTCGCCAACTCGACGGGAATCCCATTGGCGCGGCAAAGCGCGATCACGTGCGCACGGGTGATGCCGTTGAAGCAGAACTCACCGGACGAGGTGCGCACCACGCCGCCGCGCACGATGAAGAAGTTGGTCGCATTGCAGCTGGCCACGAAGCCGTGCGGATCGAGCATCAGCGCTTCGTCGGCGCCCAGCTCGATCGCCTCGAGCAGCGCCTGGATGAGATTCAGGCGACTGTGGCTGTTGAGCCGCATGTCGAAGGTCTCGGGATCACTGGTGCGAAATCGCGAAGTCGCGAGGGCCAGGCCCTGCGAATAGAGCTCCGGCGGCGGCGACTTGTACTCGGCGGTGATGACCACCGTGGCCGGCCCGATGGCCTGGCGCGGATCCTGGTTGGGCGAAGCCTTCATGCCGCGGGTCACCATGAGTCTCAGGTGCGCGCCGTCGCGCATGGCATTGGCCGCAACGACCCCGTACAGCACCTCGACCAGGTCACGCCGCTCCAGGCCCACCTCCAGCCTGATCTGCGCGGCCCCGCGCATTAGGCGGTCCAGGTGCTCGTCCAGGAAGGCCAGCCGGCCGTTGACCAGCCGGATGCCTTCCCAGACGCCGTCGCCGAGTACGAAGCCGGCGTCGAACACCGACACGACGGCCTCTTCACGTGGCAACAGCCGCCCGTTCACCCACACCAGCAGCGACTCGTTGCGAGGGTCCGGCGTGAACGCCTGGCTGCCGCGGGATGCAGACGGCGGCGTCATGCTCTGTCCGTTCCCACGGCGATCGGCCGCAGGCGGTGTGCGGCAAGACATTCATAGATCGGCATGGCGGTCTCCACGAGGTGCTCGAGCGCGCGTGGCACCGGCTTGCTGCCAGCCCGCAGCGGGCTGAAGCCGGTCGAGCGCTCGACGGCGGCGTACCAGTGCCTGGCCCACACGCCATCGGTACTGCGCCGCCCCGGCGGCCAGCTCAGCATGCGCGCGTCGAACTCGATCCCGAGCGCGGCGCACAGCGCCGCAAGCATGCCGGCGGGGTTGCGCAAGACGTCCGTGGCGTCGATGACCGGCGGCGCGCGCCCCAGCCGGTCCGCAACGCGATCGAACAACTCCAGCTGCTGGACGAAGCCGAGATCCGTCAGCACCGGCGCATTGCGGGTCTCCGCGTAGGAGGCCACCACCTCCGCGGGAGCACGGATAAGGAAACAGTTGCTGACCCGTTCCAGCCATTCGCGGCCGAACTCCGGCAGCATGTGGTGGGTCATGTGCTTCTGGTAATGGATCGCCGCGCGCTCGGGCACGCCCCCCGTGAGCGAGGCGGCCACCGTGCGCCAGTCGGTCGGCTGTGAGGCGAGCACCTCGTCGCGCCCGGGATGATCGGCCCCCGACGCCGCCAGGTAGCAGGCGTAGAACGGCTCGTCCACCACGACGGTGTCCGGCCGGTTCTCCCAGGCCCGCATCATCGCCGTCGAAATGTTGCGCGGGCCGGACCACATGGCGATTCGCAGAGTCATCGATACGTCCGTGCTTCGACCCCGCGGCTATTCTGGCACAGCAGCGGCCGCAGTGCTGTGCGACCCGTGGTCGTTCCTCAGGGCAGCACGTGGACCGGGAAGACGACGTCTTCGCCGCGCAGCAGCTGGTCCGAATAGTCGCGCAGCCGCTCGCCGGTCGGCAGTTCGATCTCGGCGCCTTCCATGCGCAGCCGGTAGGTGCAGGTCGCATCGTTACCCGGTTCGTCGCAGATCACTCGCAGGCGGTCGACGGGAGCACCGCGATCCCAGGACTGGGCGGTGACGAAGCGGCCGCTCACCTCCGGCACCTGGAACTCCTCCAGCGCGAAACTGGAGCTGGCGGGGAGCAGCTGCACCCGGATCACGTCATCGTCGCCGCGCCAGTCGGACAGCGTCACGTAGGGGTCCGGTCGCGGCGTGACGGTCAGCAGCACGCTGGAAGTGATCTCGTCGATCCGGCCCATCCCGTCGTGGAGTTCGACCACGTAGTTGCCCTGCGGCAGGGAGCTCGGCACCGAGAAGTTCAGCTTGCCGTTGCGTACGCTGGCCGCGACCGGCGTGCCGCCGACCGCGACGCCCGTGGCCGCGGCGACGAACACCACCCTGGGCCGTTCGCTGAAGTCGTCGAGGCGGTTGCCGCTGGCGGTGACCTGTGCCCCGGCGGCGACCGCCGGTGGGCTGAACGCCGTGATGCGCCCGACGCCGTTGAACCCGATGCGGGCCGGCGACGGAATCCGCAGCACGCCGGCGGGATAGGCCGCGAACTCCGCATGGCTGTACTCGAGCCAGAACTGCAGCGGCCCGCTGTCCAGGCCGCTTAGCGAGGTCGCGGGCGACGCCACCCCACCGATGCCGAAGCCTATCTCTGGTAGCGATACTGCCAGCTCGCGCTGTGCGTCGCTTCGGTCGGTCAGATGAGAACTATCCAGCGCGAAGCGCCTTGTGGCTCCACTACGGTCGCGAAACACCAGCGTCGGATAAAAGCTCTCTTCGCTGCTGGTGATCGCAGTGTTGGCGATCCAGTCGCCGTAAATGCGGAGCATACGGTCGTTGCCGCTTTCGAAGCGTACATCGTAAAGGTCGATGTTCTGCGAGAAGGGATCCGCGGCCCCGGTGCCAAAGTCCGTAATCTCACCCCGGTACACGACCTTGAACAAGATCTTCTCCGGGGTCAGCAGGATGCCGCCCGCATACATGGACTTGTTGAGAATAGAGAGAAACTTCAGCACACCGTTCAGCGTCGCTGGCACCGCGCCAAGACGCTCCAGGACCCTGCCTCGCAGCCAGCCCGGAACCTCGCCGACCTCCGCCGTAAGCTGCTGCAGGGCGCAATCCTCGATCTTCCCAATCGTTTCGACGCTGGAGATATACCCAAGTGCTGTATCGATGACGTGCCGACCGATTGTCGCATCGTAGATATCCGCTGCAGCACCCGGATTGGCACGAACCTGCGTAACGAACTGCGCGACCGAATCAATGAATGCCACGTCACCGATCAGTCCGCCGATCATGCAGGAGCGCATGCTGGCGGTTGGCGAGAGGCCGATCAGTTCCAGCAGCTCATCGACGACAAACTCCTCGAGAATCCAGCGCAACCGCAACAGCTGCACGACGGACTCCTCGCGGGTAGAGAGGCTCACCTTGTGGCCGAGGCCCAGGCCGCCGGTCAGCAACTCGACGTAGCAGGGTCGCATGCCGCACAGCGGCACGCCGCTGTCCGAGGTCAGGTAGATCGCGGAATCTCGAAAGGCGTTGCCGTCGATCAGGCGGTCGACGTGGGAGCGGACACGATCGCTGTCGCGCGGCGTGTACGGCGCGCCGTAGGTGAACCGGTCCGGCATATAGACCGCGGCGCTGGCGGGCATCGGCGTGGAGTTCTGCACGCAGAGATCGGATGGCGCGATGCCGGCGGGCGGCAGGCCGCCAGGGAAGCGGCAAACGTTGAACAACAGGGACGTCTCTTCATGCGTGGTCACCGTGAACTGCGCATAGGTGCCCTGCGGCATGTCGGGCCGCTGCGGGGCGCCCAGCGACACGGTGAACGGGATCGCATCGTCGAGCCTGCGCCCGGGGCCGATCGCCGGTCCGAGGCCGTCGCTCAGGATCTGCGGCGGCGCCTCATCAGGCAGGGCGTCACCAAGCACCCCGGGCGCGTCGGCCAGCATTGCGTCGCCCCCAAGTGGTGCGAAGAGCAGGTCCATCACCCGCCCGCGCAGTTCGTAGCGCGGGAAATGTGTCCCGTCCGCGAGATACGCCGCCAGGCCAGTTTCGTAGTCGCGCGCGTCCGGGCTCGCCCAGGCGGCCTCGAGCGCCTCGCGCTGCCACGACCATCCGCCCTCGACCACTTCAGCCCGCCGCTGGGTGATGCGCGCAAGATCGGCAACCAGTGTGCTCTCCAGCGACACGACAGCATGCGTCATGTCCGGCCATAAGACGACGCCGATGGCGCCGGGCAGCACGCGGCCGGACGCCAGCTCATGGTCCAGCAGCTGAAGTACGGGCCCATCCGCTGGCACCTCGATGATCGCCGGTGCTCCCGGCGCGACGCTGAAGGACCTGCCCTCGAGGTAGCCGCGCAGCGGATGCAACGGCGTCGCCGGAATGCTGCCATCTACTGACAGCATCACTTCCCGGTAGGCCGACAGCGCCACGGCGTTCGATCCGCTGCCGGCCGCCTCCGCGCGCAAGGTCCTGCCGTCGGTGAAGGCCGGCAACGCCAGTTCGAGGAAGTCCGGGCCGCGTGCCAGGATCTGCAGTCGCATGTCGCCGAGCGTGACCCGCTCGACTTCGGCCAGGTTGCGTCCCTGGACGCGCGCCGTGCCGCCAGCGGCGAAGCGTGCTTGCGGCGGGAACAAGAGCGGTGTGCCCGGCGCCGGTTGCAGCAGCTCGACGCTGCCGCTGCGGCGGCGATCGAGCACGACGTGTACGCCGGTCGCGAGCGATGGCGCGGTCGCCAGCCAGCCGCCGCCCGTGCGCTCCTCTGGTCGCACCGCAATCCGGCCGTCGAGCGTCTGAAACACCACCCAGCCGCCGGCTGCGGCGCCGTCCAGGCCCCGGCCGTGCAGGTGGACCGCGCGACCCGCGAACGCGACGCCTTCCAGGACATGGCCATCCATTTCGCTCCAGGCGCGCTCCAGCTGTAGCGCGCCCGGGCCGGCCAGCGGCGCCAGAGCGGGCGGCTCATGGGGATAGGGGTCGAGGTGATCGAGTATGCCGTCGCGGTCGGCATCCGGCAGCGGCTCCGGCAACAGGGCGCCGGTCGACGGCTGGGTCGTACCGGGCGGCGTGCCGCCAATGTCGATCCCGGGCGGAGTCGTGTCGCCAGGCGGCGGCGAGGCGGGGGGCGGAGTGGAACTTGCAGGCGGCGACCCGGACGTCCCCGGGGAAACACCGCCTCCGGTCGTGCCCGAGCCACCACAGCCCGACAGTGCCAGCCCGAGGGAGACGACAAGCGCATGCCAGGCGGACTGTCGGCACGTATCAATCGACTTCTGCATCGCTACTGCTCCGTTCTGGCACAGGCCTGTTCTCATCACTCGAGCAGGTCGAAATCGTTGCCGCCGCGAACGAGGCGGACGCTATGCCAAATACCCTGCTGCTCAGCTGCGCTGGAATTAAACGCGCTGCCGAAGTCGAACTGGCCAATCCACACGGTGGTGCTCGATGCACTGGTAGTGCGTACGGTCGAGCTCCAGAAGCTGGCTGCCGTCGGCGCATTGCCGAATGCATCGTCGGGCGATTCCGCTTCGTCCATCGCCGGGAATGACCGCGCAAGGTTCATCATGGACTCCAGCTCCGTCCGGTTGGGGAGGCGCCAGTCATCATGGCCACGATGCCGGACGGCGTTTGCATGCCACGCCAGCCACAGGGCATCGCGGAATTCCACCTCCATACGCGATATCGGCGCGGCACAGCGATTGGTGGAAGTGTCGTAAGACTGTCCCCACGCGCACTTGTCCCAGGTCAGGCCGGTGTTGAGGTCGCTGACGGTGCCGTCTCCGTTGTCCTGGAATTCGCCATTCGGCAACACTTCGCCTCGCACCAGTCGGACCCGTAGATTGAGTGTGCTTTCGGATCCGGTGCTCGAGTCACCGTGAGTGAAATCCACTGTCCAATGGCGCTGCGGGACCGATGCGGAGAGATCAAGTTCATGCGCCCAGTACGGCGCGCTGGCCGTGTTGGGGAAGAAACGCAGGTCCACGGCCGGCAGGCTCTGTCCGTGATCCACGATCGACAGCAGCTCACGGCGCGTGGGCATGCGCCAATCAGTGAGCCCGCACAGCTCTCCCGAGCCGTTGACCGCTCCGATATAGGTGCTCACCGCGGCACGCGTGAACGTCGTATCAGCGTTTGCCGGGGTCTTAACCTCCCAGGTCAAGCCGGTCACATTGTCCTGCACACAGGTCGGGGTGCTGGCCGGCGCGCCCGAGACCACACCGATCGCCGCGCCGGTGGCATCGAGCGGCGTGAGGTCGAACCCTGCATTGCCGCCACCAGTCTTCTCTAACAGACCGGCTTGTGCCTGCGCATCGCGGCCGAAGCGGGCATCCTGGCGGCGAAAGGCACTACTGTCTCCGGTGCTCGCCTCATCGCACGCGGCGAAACCCCCGCCGACATAGCACTCCATCCTGCCGGTATCGTTCAAGCGGCTTTGAGGCGGGGCCAGCAGGTCGAAGTCGTCGCCACCGCGCACCAGGCGGATGCGGTTCCCCAGCGTCATCTGGGCATTACTCACCCGCCCGTAGTCGAACGCCACGCGCCAGGCGTCGAGCGATATGGCGTACGGCGTCGAGCTCCAGTAACCGACAGCTGCGGTGTTCGGGAACATTGCTGCATCGATGGCCGGCAGGTTGGCATTGAGCCGCAGCAGGGACTCGAGCTCGACACGGTTGGGCAATCGCCAGTCGCGCCGGCCGCGATGGCTGGCCTCGTTGGCCGTCACGGCCGCGGTGAGCGCGTCGGGCCAGTTGGCGCTGGTTGCATCGGCCACCGCTGAACAGGAATTGGCACCGCTGTCCCAGGCCTGCCCCCAGGAACACTTGTCCCAGGTCAGGCCGTTGGTGAGATCGGTGACCGTCCCGTCTCCATTGTCGCGGAAATCCCCCACCGGGAAGCGCTCGCCGCGCACCAGGCGCACCTTCTGCAGTGAGCTGGCGAGCTGCTCGGTCGAGGCGCCGGTCAGGAAGGTGATGGTCCAGCCGTAGGTCGGATTGGCGTGGTAGACCTCGTTCGTCCAGTACATCGTGGCGGCAGCCACGGTAGTCGGCGTCGTGTTGGGGAAGAAGCGCTCGTCGAAGGCCCCGAACCGGCTGCTGTTGTCCACGATCGAGAACAGCTCGCGGCGGTCCGGCACGCGCCAGTCGCTGAAGCCGCACAGGCCGCCCCCGCTGTTGGTCGTGCTGGCGTAATTGAAGGCGCCGCTGCGCGTGAAGTTCCTGCTGGCGTTTTCCGGTGTCTTCACCTCCCACAGCAACCCGCTGACGTTGTCGCGCACGCAGATCGGCGTGGACTCCGGCAGACCGTCAACGATTGCGATCGGCTGGCCGGCCGCATCCAGCGGCGTGAAGTCGAAGCCGGCGTTGCCCCCTCCGATCTTGTCGAGCAAGCCTGCCTCGGCCATGGCGTCGCGGCCGAAGCGCCCGTCCTGCCTGGGCCTGGCCGCCTGGTCGCCGGTGCTCGACTCGTCGCAATCCGACCACGCGTCGCCGTAGCAGAGGCGCTGGCCGGAGTCGTTCAGCCGGCTTGCCCCGGGCTCCGGTCCGGCCTCCGGCGTGGCGGATACCACGGCCGAGTAGCTCGCCGGGCCGGAGGCGTGCTGGACCTGCAGTACGAACCAGTACGGCTGTCCGTTCGCCAGGCCGGACTGCGTCAATGGGCTATCGACTTCGAGGAAGTACTCACCACCGTCGTAGGCGAGGCAGTTGCTGAAGCCGGCCACCGGCGCCTCTTCGGCGCGGCACAGGTTGAAGGTCGCGCCGGCGAAGTCGGCAGCGTTCCAGTTCAGCGTCACCTGGGCGTCGCCGGGCTCGGCCTGCAGCGCGACCGCGCGGAAGCACAGCACCAGCACGTCAGGGAAGTCCGCCCCCTCGATCGTGCCGCTGCCGTTCTGCACGAAGCATTCCTGCGGCGGGTCCGGCGGCTGGCGGCTGATGGTGACGCTGAAGCTGCTGCCGTCGTCCAGACCCTCCGGGAAGAAATACGCGCCGTCGATGGTCAGCAACAGCTCCTCGCCGCCGTTGACGCGCAGTCCGAGCAGGTTGCCGGCCAGCAGGCCCTGCACCTGGACGCCGACGCGGCAGCCTTCGGCGCCGCAGCCCGGTTCGGGCGGCGTGTCGTTGATGGTCACGCGCACGGTGTTGCTGCCGCTGATCACCGCGCCGGTGATGCTGGTGACGCGGAAGCTGAAGGTCTCGGGGTCCTCGGTCAGCGCATCGCCGAGCACCGGCACGCGCACGATCACGACGCGCTGGCCCGGCGCAATGGTCACGGTCCCCGTGACCGCGACGAAGTCGCTGCCCGGCGTGGCGGTGTCGCCGGCGGCCACGAAGGCCTGGTAGTTGATGGTGACGGGATGGTCGTACTCGCGGCTGAGTTCTATGCCGATCAGCGCATAACCCGTGCCGGAGGCCGGCTCGAACACCGTGATTTCGCCATCCAGCGTCACGCCTGGCCGCACCGGGTCGCCGCTGCACAGGTTCCATGGGTCGGTCGGACAGGGGTCGCTGCCGTCCACCATGCCGTCGCCGTCCGTGTCCGGGAGCCACGGCAGGGCGATCAGCGCCAGCGGCGCGGCCAGCTCGTCGCGGTTCTCCAGCCCGTCTGCATCGCTGTCTGCGAACAACTCGAGCAACGACGGTTCCAGCGCCGCCTCCAGGCCGGCGCCCGGCAGCAGGAACAGCCGCGCCAGGTAAGTGCGCAACGCGTCCTCGCGGAACAGCTGGTTCACCTGCGCTTCCGTGTACTGGACCGGACAGCGCGCCAGGAAAGCCGCCCAGGCCGCGGGATCGGCCTGCAGGTCGGCCAGTCCCTCGTCGGTCTGGTGGCAGAAGGGATCGAAGCTGCGCTGGAACTGCGCGGCGATGTGGAGGTCGCTGCGCGTATCGGCCGGCGGGGTCTCGATGCGCTCGCGAATCCAGCGGCTGAGCTCATTGAGCGGCTCACCAGGCGCCAGGGCCGCCGCGATCTGCGCCGCGGCCACGTCCAGCGGCGCGGCGGCGTCACCGAAGCGTCCCAGCGCCTGCTCGACCCGCAGCACGAGGTCGGCGGCGACCGGTGCGCGCGGGTAGGCGAACACCTGCACGGCGGCACCTCCCTCGAGGCGCGCTTCCTCGCCGAGCGCGCCCTCGATGACGGTGACGATCTCGGTGCTCGCTAGGCCGAGCTCCAGGGTCGCAGGCAGCGCGAGCGCACCCGCAAGGAAGCGGATGAAATCGCGCCGCCAGTCGGCCGCGGTGGTCCAGCTGCCGGCGCCCTCCGCCTCGTAGAAGCTGCGCGGCGTGACGTCCGGCCGGCGCGGGATCCAGTGCTTGTAGACGCGGCTGCGCAGCGTGGCGCCGCGGCTCGCGTCCTGCGTCGCCGCCAGTACGACGCTGTCGCCCGCCGGCAGGCGCAACAACGGCAACTGGTTCGCGGCGAGTTGCGCGTCAGCAATTTCGCGGCGCAACCGATCGGCCACCGGCCCGCCGTCCAACGTCACCAGGTCCAGCTCTGCCTGGTCGAGCAGCGCCCCGAGTGCGAACACGTCGGCGCCGAACATGGTCCCCGCTACCAGGTCGGCCCACGGCTCCGGAGTCACCGGCTGCAGGGTGCCCCCGACCACGTGCTCAGACTCGTAGAGCCGCCGTGCCGCCGGGTAATCCTTGAAGCGCAACACGCGCTCGCGGAAGGAATCGCTGTCCGGCGTCTCGCCCTCGCGCGGCGACAGCAGCGGCTCCGGGTCGGCAGGGTTGGTGCCGCGCAACCGCTCGTCGAAATCCGCCCAGCCGTCGCCGTCCGAATCCAGCGGCAGGCCGTCCCCGTCCACGCAGGGATCGCCAGTCTCGATGGGCACCAGGTTCTCGTCCAGGCAACGCTCCCGCAGCCACTTGTCGAAGCGGCTCCAGCCGTCGCCGTCGAGATCAGCCTGCCAGTCGTCGGAAAACGGGTCGAGGCCGAGCTCCGCCTCGACGAGGTCGGGAATGCCGTCGCCGTCGGTGTCGCGGCGGAAGCCGTCGGGGTGGCTCGAGGTCAACCGGTAGTTGCGCGCCGCGGTCGCGAGCTGGGTCCCCGACAGGTTGCTGAGCCGCGCGCTCACCTGGTAATCGCCGTCGATGACGAGATAGAGCATGCGCGCGTAGTAGCCGTCCGCGGTGTTGCCGGACGACAGCTCGCTGCGCCTCAGCGTGACGGTCTGCTCGGCGCCGCCGTTCACCTGCCAGCCCAACACGACGTCCTCGCCCGTCACCAGCGCGGCGCTGACCTGCATGCGCACCGGGATGGTGCCGTCATAGTCGCCGTCCGGCGGGTCGAGCAGCAGCACGGGTCGCGCCGCGTCGGCCGAGCCGGCCAGGGCGGGCGCGCCGATACCGGTGAGCGAGATTGCAGGCTGGCCGGGGGTGGGCGCCTCGGAGCTGCCGGGTAACGAGTTGACCAGCGCGCGCTCCTGGCCGCGCAGGTTGATGAGGGGCGCGCCGGCCGGGCTGAAGCTTTCCACCCACTGGCTGAAGTCGTAGCCGACGACGCGGCCGGTCTCGGGATCCACCACCCAGACGTCCGCCGTGGTGCCGTCCATGAACGGGCTGGCGCCGGCCGCCAGCGGCAGGCCCAGCAGCAAGGCGAGCGCGACCCGTCGCAGCGCACAGCGAACCCGCGTGGCGGCGACCATCTAGCTGCCCTCTCCAGTAACCGCGATCCACTCGGAGCGGCGCCAGGCCACCGGCCGATGCCGCTCGTCAAAGTACACCAGCTGGTAGCGGTACTCGGCGCGGTCACCGAACACCGTCACCACTTGCGGGAACCGGTCGAAGAACATGAAGCGCCAGGTGTCGGGCTCGCCCTCGGCGCGGAGGATCTTCACGTACGGGTCGTTCAGCCGCGCGGTCGGCGCCTCCTTGTTCAGCGGGTCTACCTCGAGCGCATCCCAGTGGGCGTACTCGATCAGCGGCGAAACCTGCTGCCAGTCACTCTCGCCACCTTCCGTCGCGCGCGTCTGTCGGTAAACCAGGAAGCCGGTCGCCTGTGCGAGCGCCGCTTGCGCGCGCACCAGCCCGCCGATGTTGCACTCCAGTGCCGGGGTGGGCGGATAACCCAGCAGCTGCTCGATGTTGTAGGAGCAACCACGCGTCAGCCCCGTGACGCGGCCCAGCTCGATGGCGGGCATGAATTGGGCGAACAGCAGGCCGGCATTGTCGTCCAGCGCCCGGCCCGCGGGCGAACCCAGGACCCGCGGGACCCAGAACAAGAGGTTGGCCGGGTTGTCCGGGTCCAGCGACAGCAATTCCACCAGGCTGGTGGCGCTGCCAGGCAGCGGTTGCTGTTGCACCGGGCCCGCCACCGACGGCCACGGCAGGTACACCGGTGCGACCTCGGGCGTGTCGCTGCGCGACACGCAGCGGCGCGGCGTCCAGTCCGAGACCCGGCCGGCCACGTCCACTGCATTGATGCCGACCGACCTCAGGCTGACGCACCAGCGGTCCGTCTCGCCGACCAGCGCCTCAATGTCCGTGGCCTGGTTGACCGGCTCGCCGGAGCCCACGCCGGCGACCGGGAAGCTCAGCACGCGGCTGCTGCGCGTGCCGTCGCCTTTCTCGTGCTCGATGCGCGCCAAGACCGCAGCCAGCGGCTCGACGGGCGCGCGCCAGCGCAGCTGCGCGGCAGCCTCGCCCACCGAGAAATCCAGCAGCTGCGGCATGCCCGGCGGCCGGGGCTCGCCCAGCACCATTACGCAGGGCACGGTCGCGCTCTCCGAGACATTGTTGTTGGCGTCGTGGGCCACGGCGTAGCCGCAGAAGAAGCCGGCCGGCACGGCATGCAGGACACGCCCCGTGTCGGCCTCGCCGCAGCTCGTGCCGACCCGCACCTGCTCGCCGTCGATGTCCTGGAACAGCGACACGCAGGTCTCGGCGTTCGGCGCGAGCACCTCGATGCTCAGCGGGCCCTCGACGACCTGCCCGACCGACGCGGGCGCGTCGCCCGGTGCGTAAGCGGGCCGCAGCGCGACTTCGCCGCTGCTGCAGAAGGACACCTCGGCCGGAACGACGGCCTCGCAGGCCTCGCCACCGGTATCCGCCACCGGCGGGTAGCTGATGGTGACGGGCGTGCCGGCGCAGGCCGCGGCCACGCTGCCGCACAGCGCCGGCAACGATTTCTCGTCCGCCTTGAAGCTGCCGGCACCGCAACTGAGCTCGAAGGGCTGGTTGCGATCCACGAAGTCGATGCTGAAGTTCCACGGCCCGTCGTCGCGGCGCACCTCGGCCTGGCACCCGGCGGGCGTGCGCGCGGGGCGGGTGACGTTGATGGTCGGAGCGGGCGGCAACTCGCGCTCCGGGAACAGTCCCCGCACCGGGTAGCTGAGACGGCTCAGCCGGCCGTCGGCCGTGTAACTGGCGATGCGGTACCAGTACACCTGGCCCTTGTCGCCGGCCGGCACCTGGTCCACGAAGCGCACTACTTCGCGCCCGGTGTCGGGCAGCGCGTAGCGGGCGAACTGCCCGCCAAGCGCGTAATGGCTGGTCGCGCCGGAGGGCTGCTGCGTGACGTCGCACTGCATGCCGGCCGGGCGTTCCACCTGGTCGGCCACGCCGTCGCCGTCGCTGTCGGCGAAGCCCTGTGCGGTGTCGAAGTCCGTGAAGCGGTAAACGACGTAGCCCTCCACGTCGAGGCGCACGCTGCGCCGCAAGTCACGATCGCAATCTCCGCCGGCGTCGACGAACTCGAGCACACCGCTCTCGCGCGCCTCGAACGTGTTGCAGGCCCGGCGGCTGCTACCGAAGGCGGCGAGGTAGTTGTCCAGGTTGACTTCGTCCCAGCGCAGCGACAGGTTCTCGCCGGCCCGCAGGAACGAGCCCGTCTGGTCCACGAAGGGCCGCACCTGCCAGGGCGCCGGCGGCCGCACGAGGTTGGGCACCTCGACGATGGCTGTCGCCGTCGGACCATAGTTGCCGGTGAAGTCCCGGGCCACCAGGTAGTAGGCGCGACGATCGCCGGGGCGCAGGCCGTCGCGGCCGAGCCGCGCCGAGGTCTCCAGCCACTTCGGCGCGGTCGGGCTGCCGCCCGGATCGTTGACCAGGGTGTCGTTCACCTTGACGAGGCCCGGGATGAGCGGCCGCCCGCGCTCGTCGAACTCGGCCGCAGCGGCCGCCGCGGCGATGTCGCGTGTCACCTGCGCGACGGTCGCGCCGGGCGCGATGTTGTCCAGGGTCCGGTAGAGGTCGAAGCCGGCCAGGTAAACCTGGGCGCCGGCCCGGTCCACCACGCTCGCTCCGGGCGCCGCCCAGGTCAGGG